>CAZYDC010000283.1:0-6928 GCA_964646065.1 uncultured Planctomycetaceae bacterium
CTCGTATCGATCCTGATTGACCCGCTGCGCGACCGCGTGTTCCGCCACTACGCGGCCTACGGTCTGACGATCACCTTTGCGACCACGGCGGCGGGCTGGTTCTATTTCGTCTACTCAGGAAAGAAACTGGGCTTCTCCAACCTCGCGGCGAACCTGCTGTTCCTGATGATCTCGCCGCTGGGCATGATGGCTTCGGCGATGATGTGGGGAAAACTCGTGGACCGCTGGGGCCGCAAGCCCGTGCTGATCGTTTCCACGTTCGGTGCGAGCCTCGCGATATTGCCGTGGTTCTTCGCCACCCGTTCTACGCCCCATCCGCAATTTGTGGAGGTTGCCGTCAACTGGCTCAGCGCCCACGCTGGCGCGCTGTGGGGAAACCCCGACGCCCGGTGGATCACGCCGGGTCTCCCGGTCGGAGCGTACCTGCTTGGGGTTCTTGCCTGCGCCATCAGCGGCGTCAGTTGGAGCGGCATTTACCTGGCCCAGAATGGGATCGTCATGGGCTTCAGCGACGGCAGCGGGCGGAGTAAAGCCGTCGCCGCCATCAGCGTGCTGACCAGTATCGGGGGCATCCTGGGCGGGCTGGCAGGCGGGGCGCTGGTCCAGTTGCTACAGTGGATGCCGGAGATCGGCCCGTTCCATTGGGGGAGCATCCACGCGTGCTTCCTGCTGTCCATGCTCGGCTGTCTGGGTTCGATCTTCTGGCTGCGAGGCATGCCCGACCCTGGATCGGCCTCGGTGCGAATGATGCTCCAACAGATGCGGGGCAACTTTTATAACGCCATCCAGTCGCGGTGGTCCTACCCATTCAGGATATTCGGAGGCCGCGGCGAAGGCGACGATCCCGCCCGCCGGCGCACCCGCCGGGGAAGATAGCAAGCCCGTTTGTAGTGGGTCCCTCAGGAGCTTCTTCGGGAATCCGCTTATAGCGGGTCCGTCTGGATGTGTTTCAAGAATCGCCTCACGGCGACACTACGAACGGAAGAATCGCCTCACGGCAGGACACCACGAACTCCGTCAACGCGAGATTTCCGCGCGGAAGGTCGAGTGGAGATACGCGTGGAACATTCTGCCGGGGCACTCGGTGCTCGTCCCCGGGCCGTCGCAATGGCCCACCACGTTCTGGGCGGGAATTTCGTACTTCGCCATCAGGTAACTCACCAGCCGCCGCAGGCTCGCCAGTTGGTTGGCCGTCGGCATGTGGTGGGTGAAATCTCCGACCAGGCAGATTCCGATCCCGTGATAGTTGTACTCGTTCCCGGGCGTCTTGCCGGTGTGGGCGCCCCATTTCTGGACGCGCCACCGTTCGCCGACCTCGACGCGGCCGTCCGGGCCGCCGTGCCCGTTGTCGATCACGAAATGATACCCCAGCCCGTCCCAGCCGCGGTCCCTGTGTTCCACATCGAACTCGGCCGCGCTGCCGGTGGGCGAGGCGCTGTGGTGAACCACAATGTATCTCCACTGCCGATAGCCCGTGACGTTGGCCCAGTCGGCCTCGCCGGCGGCAAGGTCGCCGGTGTTCGTGCTGGAAAGATTGTGCGATGAGGAATTTCCATTAGGCGATGCGGAATTCACGGGAGTGCTCCAATCCAGTTGGTGAACCGGCAACGCCACCGTCGTCGCGGGCTTGTTCTGGCAGCCGATCGCCGCCATGGTCAACGCCGCCATCGCCAGCATCCATGTATGACTTTTCATTCCAGTTCCATCCTTGAATAACCGCATTTTACCAAGGCGACACCCCCATAACGGCACAATCCTCAACCGGACTTCCTTCGGGGACTACTTCGTTATCGGCTGACCTGCCAGTCAATCTTTCAACAATAAGGGTGCCACTCTCAGGCCGTCGTTGGGTGCCATGCCCAAGTCTGCGCGGGCATGTCTTCCGCGGGCCGACATGCCCGCGCAGACTTGGGCATGGCACCCAACGACGTCGCTTGAGGGTGGCACCCTAATCCATCGTTCTGTGTGTCCGAGGGACCCTACACTCCCAAGGCCATCAACCGGCGAATGCGGTCGCTGACCGGCGGGTGCGTGTCGAAAATGCTCGCGCTGCGTTCCTCGAATTTCTTGATGGGGTGTACGATGAAGAGGCCGGCGGTGGCGCGGTTCGCGACTTGCAAGACCTCCTCGTCGCCGTCGAGTTTGGCCAGCGCGTCGGCCAGGCCGCGGGGGTTCCGCGTCAACTCCACGCTGCCCGCGTCGGCGAGATATTCCCGCTGCCGCGAGATGGCCATCTGGATGATCCGGGCAAGGATCGGCGCCAGGATCGCGAACACCAGCGCCAGGACGACCAGGACCAGTTGTATCCATCCCCCGCCGCCCTCGCGGTCGCGGCCGCTGTCGCGCCGCCGGCCCCCGCCCCAGAACGTGCTGCGAAGAAACACGTCGCACAGCATCACCAGCACGCCCACCATCACCGCGATCAGCGTGGCGAACAAAATGTCGTAATGCCGCACGTGCGAAAGCTCGTGGCCGATGACGCCCTGCAATTCGTCGCGAGTGAGTTTCTGCCGCAGGCCCGTCGTGATCGCAACCGACGCGTGCGCCGGGTCGCGCCCGGTGGCGAACGCGTTCATGGCCGAGTCATTGATGATGTAGACCTTCGGCAAGGGAATTCCGCCCGCGATGGCCAACTCCTCGACCACGTTGAACAGTTGCGGGTCGGCGTCGTGGGTGATCTCGCGGGCCTGGCTCATCGAAAGCAGCACGCTGTCGCCACCGTAGTACGTCGCCAGCGAAAGAATAAACGCGATGGCCGCCGCCCCGCCCGCCACGGCCAAACTGAAATACCAGTTGCCGCCGCCCCAGTAGTTGCCGATCAGCAATCCGATGCCGACGAACACGATGGCGAAGATGAAAATCAGCAGCCAACTGTTCCGCTTGTTGCGGGCGATCAATTCGTGAAAGGTTTCAGCCATAAGAAGCCACCAGGCAATAGGCAATAGGCACTTGGGAACAGGCAATAGGCACTAAGCAACAGGCATTAGCATCGCAACGAAACTTGCTTCTTCTTCGCCTCGTAGGGGCGGTAGATTTGTAGCCCACCGCGTAAGCGGTGGGTATCGGATCACAGCAGCCGACAAGCCCCGGTAGGGGCGACAGAAACCCGCGGGTGTTCGGCGCCGCGTCTTTTCGACAGGCCGCCTGTCGCCCCTCCGGGGCTTGAAGAGGAATGCGCAACGCCACCCACCGCTTACGCGGTGGACTACAAATCTTTGGCCCCATCCGGGGCCTAAGAAGGATGTCTCTACAAAATATCATGGCCAAGTTTCGTTGTAGCGTTAGGCGATTCAAGTCTGTTTACGATTCCGGCTTCGCGTCTCGTTCAAGATCCTCAAGGGTCTTCTGCAATTCGTCAGCTTCTTCGGACGGTTCGTGCGATACCGTGTGGGGATATTTCTCTCTAAGTTTCTGGAGGTCCGATGGGATGGGCGTAATCCACTCTTCGCTGAACCCGCATTTGCCGCAGAGATACCGCGTCACTTTAATGGAGGTGAAGACAGTCATCCCCGTAGGGATGTTGTTGCCGGCGCCAAAAGGCCCGACCATCCCCGGTATCCTTATCACATCCGTTCTGCCGCACTTGGGACATTTGCCGGTGTTTCTCATACCTTGTCCTTTGAACTTCAACGGATGCTAAGCCGCAAGCGGGCCGACATTGTTCTTGTCGTTGCCTATTGCCTGATGCCTGTTCCCTAGTGCCTTCTTAGAACTTGACCTTCGGCGCTTCCCGCTCGGCCGGCGCTTCAACCTGGAAGAAGTCGCGCTGCTTGAACCCGAACGCGCCGGCCAGGATGTTGTTGGGGAACGTCTGGCAGGAGGTATTGTAGAGCGAGACCGAGTCGTTGTAGTACTGCCGGGCGAAGGAGATTCGGTTCTCGGTGCCGGTCAGTTCTTCCTGCAAGGCGGCGAAATTTTCGTTGGCCTTGAGGTTGGGGTAGGCCTCGCTGAGGGCGAACAGTTGCCTCAGCGTGCCGGACAGGACGTTCTCGGCCTGGGCCTTCTGCGCCACGTCGCCGCCGCCGACGGCCATCGCCGCGTTGCGGGCGGAGATCACCGCCTCCAGCGTGCCCTTCTCGTGGGCGGCGTAGCCTTTAACCGTCTCCACCAGGTTGGGGATCAGGTCATACCGCCGCTTGAGTTGCACGTCGATCTGGCTCCAGGCCTCCTGGCAGCGCATGCGTTTGCCAACCAGCCCGTTGTAAATGACAACGCACACCACCACGATCAGAAACAAGACCGCCACGACACCGATCAAAGCCGGCATAATTTCGACCTTTCCGCAGGTTGAACTTCCCGCTTCATCTTAACTTGATCCTTGCTTGCCACGCACCATGTATATAATTATCATCTATCTCACCGTTCCGCCATGACGAAAATTCGGCAAAATCGGACATGTGAAGGGAAGATTGCACATTGCAAATTGCATATTGCAGATTGAACAACGAAGAAACGGCCAAGAGAAGCCGATCCCGCCTCTTTGCTGTTTAATCTGCAATCTGCAATTTGCAATATGCAATCGCTTTTTTCTGCCCCTTTGGGAAAAAGCATATATAATGGCGCGTTCCACTACTTGAGGACTTTCGTGGATTCATTCACTCTGAATAAAATCGACTTCGACTCGGTCCGACAAATCCTGGGCGACTTTTGCCGATGCACGCTCGGCCGCGCGCTGGCCCACCGCATCTCGCCTTCGCGCAGCCCCGAGGTGGTTCGCCACTGGCTGGGGCAGGTCACGCAGATGGTCCAGGCGATCCGCGACGTGTCGCTTCCGCCCTTTGGCGGAGTGACGGACATCACGACCGCCATGCAGCGGGCCCAGCCCGGCGGCGGCGCCGGCGGAGAGGACTTCTCGACCATCGCCTCCACGCTCGAAGGCGCCGCCAACGTCAAGGCCTACCTCAGCGGCCTGAACGAGAGCCTCACCGACCTGCATGAGTTGGCCGCCGGCATCGCCGACTTCACCGGCGAGGTTCACGCCATCCGCTCCATCGTCGATCCCGACGGGACCGTCTGCGACTCCGCCAGCGAACGCCTCGCCTCCGTCCGCCGCGAGATCGCCAAGACCTCGCAGCACATTCACGACGTCATTTACGGATTCCTCCACCAGCCCGACGTCGCCAAGCTGCTTTCGAATGTCGCCGTCACCTTGCACGGCGACCGGTACGTCCTGCCGGTCAAGCAGGAGAACCGCGGCCGCCTCGAGGGCGTCGTTCACCGCGCCTCCAACACCGGCGCGACCGTCTTCGTCGAACCGGCCGCCTGCGTGGAACTCAACAACAAGCTCTTCGACCTTTACGAGGACCAGCGGAAAGAAATCCAGCGGTTGCTGGGCCTGCTGAGCCTTCGGATCAGCGCCGTGGCCGAGCCGATCCACGTGGCCCTCCGCGCGCTGGCGCAGGTGGACCTGCTGGCCGCCAAGGCCCAGTACGCCTGCAAGTTTGAAATGTCCTGCCCGGAGGTCGCCGAGCGCAGCCCGCTGGTGTTCACCCAGGCCCGCCACCCGCTGCTGATCGAACAGGCCGCCCGGCAGGAGGCCTCCGGCGCGCCCCCCGAACGGCGGCACAAGGTCGTGCCCATCGACATCCGCCTCGGCCAGGACTTCGAGCTGCTGGTCATCACCGGTTCCAACACCGGCGGAAAAACCGTGGCGCTCAAAACCGTGGCGCTGCTGGCCGTGATGGCCCAATCCGGAATGCACATCCCCGTGCAGCGCGGCGCGATCATGCCGGTCTTCCGCGACGTTTTCATCGACGTGGGCGACGAGCAGTCGCTGGAGCAATCGCTCTCGACGTTCGGCGCGCACATCAAGCGAATCCGCTACATCCTTCGCAAGGCCGACTCGGCCTGCCTGGTGCTGCTGGACGAACTGGGCAGCGGCACCGACCCCGACGAGGGCGGCGCGATCGGCCAGGCCGTGCTCGACGAGCTGCGCGAGATCGGCTGCCTGGGAATGGTGACCACGCACCTGAGCGTGCTCAAGGCCTACGCGTTCAGCAACGAACGCGTGGACAACGCCAGCGTCGCCTTCGACACGGCCACGCTCTCGCCGACGTACCATCTGCTGATCGGAACGCCCGGCGAAAGCCACGCCATCGCCGTGGCCTCGCACCTGGGCATGACGCGGCGGATCATCGGGGCCGCAAAACAATACCTCAGTTCGCAGGGCAAGCAGTTCCGCCGCGCGATCCAAGCCACCAGCCTGGTCCGCCAGGACGCCGAGGAGGCGCGGGCGGCGGCCGTCGAGGCCCAACTCGTCGCACAGAGCCAGCGGGAAGTCTACGAGGCCAAGCTGGCCGACCTGCACCGCCTTCAGGAGGAATTCAACACCTGGCTGGCCCGCCTGCCCGAACTCAAGGCCGGCGACGAAGTGCTTGTCCCCTCGCTGCAGAAAACCGGCCATTTTGTGCGGCTCGAACTGCACCGCCAGATCGCACTGGTGGATGTCGAGAACATGCAGGTCGAGGTCCCGCTCAAGGAACTCATGCCCGACCTCGGACAGGAGGCCGTGCGAGAGCAAATCGCCAGTCTGCGAAAACAAATTCTCGACCAGGCCGCCGCCGGCGAGGCGGCCATGGCGCAGGCAAGGCGAGTCCAGGAAGAATACCAGCACAGCGTTTCCCAGCAGAAAGAGCGGGCCAGGCAGTTCGACACGTGGCTGTCGATGATCAGCCGCGTGAAGGTCGGCGACGAGGTGGCCATCGCCGCCAAGCCCGGCCACGGCGTGTTGAGCAGTTTGGACTTCACCCGCCTGCGGGCCAAGGTCAAGGTCGTGCGCCCGCAGCCCCGGGTCTTCCAGGCCGCCGTCGAGCAGCACCAGCCCATCGTGTGTGACGCGGGCGTCCCGCCTGCGTGTGACGCGGGCATCTTACCCGCGCCGGACGACACAACACACGAGCCCCCACCAGAAAACGGCAAAGACGCGGGC
>CAZYDC010000284.1:0-6914 GCA_964646065.1 uncultured Planctomycetaceae bacterium
ATCATCGAGATGGAAGAGAGCCTTGTGGCACCCCCAAGTCCGCTTGGGGGTGGTCTTCCAAAACAACTAAGACACCCCCAAGAAGACTTGGGGGTGCCACAAGAGGGCGTGCCACCAGAGGCGCCACAAGAGTTCACCGTCCTCAATTTCGGCCCGCACCATCCGGGAACGCACGGCGTGTTGCGGCTGGTGCTCAAGATGGACGGCGAGCGGATTGTCGGCCTGTCGCCCGATATCGGGTTCCACCATCGCGGCGCCGAGAAGATGGGCGAGCGCCAGTCATGGCACACCTATATTCCCTACACCGACCGCGTCGATTACCTGTCGGGCGTGGTCAACGAGCTGCCCTACGTGCTGGCCGTCGAAAAGCTGGCCGGCATCGAGGTGCCCGACCGCGTGAAGGTCATACGCGTGATGCTCACCGAGCTTTTCCGCATCATCAGCCACCTGGTGTGGTACGGCACGTTCACGCTGGACCTGGGCGCCATGTCCCCGACCTTCTACATGTTCAGCGACCGCGAAAGGGCGCTGGACATCATCGAGGCCGTCACCGGCGCGCGAATGCACCCGGGCTACTTCCGCATCGGCGGGCTGGCGGACGACCTGCCCGGCGGCTGGGAAAAAATGTTCCGCGAGTTCCTGGCCTACTTGCCTCGGCGGCTGGACGAATACGACGCCATGATGATGAAGAACGGCATCCTCAAAGCCCGCACGGTGGGCGTGGGCGCGATGACCACGGCACAGGCGATCGACTGGGGCGTCACCGGGCCTAACCTGCGCGCGACCGGGCTGGACTGGGACTGGCGCAAAAAACGACCCTACAGCGGATACGAGCGATTCGAGTTCGACATCCCCACCGGCACGCGCGGCGACTGCTACGACCGCGCCGCCGTTCGCGTGGCCGAAATCCGCCAGAGCCTGCGGATCATCCAGCAGTGCGTGAACAACATGCCCGCCGGCGAGCACAAAAGCCGCTCGCCGCTGGCCACCCCGCCGATCAAAGGCCGCACGCTGGCGGATATCGAAACCCTCATTACGCATTTCCTGGGCGTGAGCTGGGGCCCGGTGATCCCCGCCGGCGAGGCCGCCATCATGACCGAAGGCGCCAAGGGCAGCTACAGCTACTACCTCACCAGCGACGGCGGAGGAATGTCCTACCGCACCAGGATCCGCACGCCCTCGTTCCCGCACATCCAGGCCGTGCCCGCCATTTGCCAAGGCCTCTCCGTCAGCGACCTGGTGGCGATCCTGGGAAGCATCGACTTCGTGCTGGCGGATATAGACCGGTGAAGAAATTGACGATTGACGATTTACAATTGACGATTGAAAGAGGCGCGGCGACGCACGCGGTGCCATCTTGCCGTTCCCGATTGCCCAATACCCCTACAACGAAACTTGGCCATGAGAATCGGCAAGACATCGTTCTTAGGCCCCGGAGGGGGCCAAAGATTTGTAGCCCACCGCGTAAGCGGTGGGTAGCGTACGGCATTCACCCTCAAGCCCCGCCAAGGGCGACAGGCCGGCAACGCCTCGAAAAAAGAAGAGCCCGACACGCGTGGGCTTCTGCCGCCCCTACCGGGGCTTGTCCACGTTGTTCGCCCGATACCCACCGCTTACGCGGTGGGCTACAAATCTACCGCCCCTGCGGGGCGAAGAAACAACCCGAAAGAGAGAAAGAAACAGCGAGAACGGCGAGACCTGCCGATTACACCGTTTGAACAACCATGCTGACTCCTGAACAACGTGACGACATCCTCAACGAAGCCTCGCATTATCCTCGCAAGCGTGCGGCGGCGGCAGAGGCGCTCAAGCTCGTGCAGCGCGCGCATCGGTGGGTGAGCGACGAGCACCTTTTCGAGGTGGCCGCGCTGCTGGACATGACTCCGGCGGAGTTGGAGAGCATCGCCACGTTTTACAGCCTGATCTTCCGCCGCCCGGTCGGCAGGCACGTGATTTTGATCTGCGACAGCGTGAGCTGCTGGGTGATGGGCTACGAGGGCCTGCGCGACGCGCTGCTCAAGCAGTTGGGCATCGAGCAAATCGGCCAGACGAGCGCCGACGATCGGTTCACGCTGCTGCCGGTGCCCTGCCTGGGCGCCTGCGACCGCGCGCCGGCTATGATGATCGACGAGGATCTGCACGGACCGGTGGATGTCGAAAGAATTGGCGAAATACTGGCGAAGTACGCATAAACAAGGATTGGCCGACAACAAATGAAAGCGAACCGCAGAATATCGAATGTCGAACCGCAGAAGGCAGAAGTACAGTGTTGGGATTCCGACTCTTTACTTCATCATTCTGCGGTTCGAGTATTCGATATTCTGCGGTTCGCCGTTTCTTGATATGGAAAGACCACTAACACAAAACATTCGTCCCGATGCCCCGCCGCTTGACCTGCGGCAGTACGAGCAGGCCGGCGGGTACGAGGCGCTGCGCGCGGCGGTGAAGATGACGCCGCTGGAGGTGCAGGACAGGGTCGCGCGGTCCGGTCTTCGCGGGCAGGGCGGCGCGGGATTTCCCACCGGCCAGAAGTGGAGCTACGTGCCCATGCTCGCCGAAGCGCCGCGGCCGCGATATTTCATCGTCAACGCCGACGAGATGGAGCCCGGCACGTTCAAGGACCGCCTGCTGCTGGAGGGCGATCCGCACCAACTGATCGAGGGTGCGATGATCTGCGGGCTGGAGGTCGAGGCAGAGGCGGTGTACATATTTCTTCGCGGCGAGTACACGCTGGCCGAGGCCCACCTGCGGCGGGCCATCGCCGAGGCGCGCGAGAAGGGTTACATCGGCAAAAACATCCTGGGTTCGTCTCGCGATTGCGAGCTTCACCTGCACACCTCGGCGGGGCGGTACATGTGCGGCGAGGAAACCGGGCTGATCAACGCCCTGGAGGGCCGCCGCGCGACCCCGCGCAACAAGCCGCCCCACCCGGTGGCGATGGGCCTGTTCGGCAGGCCCACGGTGGTCAACAACGTCGAGACCGTCTGCTCGGTCCGGCACATCATTTCGCGCGGGCCCGACTGGTACAAGTCGCTGGCCCGCTCGCCCGACGGGGCGGGCACGAAAATCTACGGCGCCAGCGGACGCGTCAAACGCCCAGGCCTGTGGGAACTGCCGATGGGCACCCCGCTGCGCGAGATCATTTTCGAGCACGCCGGCGGCCTGCGCGACGGATACCGCCTTCGCGGAATGCTGCCCGGCGGGGCCTCCACCGAGTTCCTGCTGGAAGAACACCTGGACGTGCCGATGGATTTCAAGTCGCTGCCCAAGGTCGGCAGCCGCCTGGGCACCGGCTCGGTCATCGTGCTGGACGACCGCACCTGCCCGGTGGGCATGGTCTGGAACCTGATGCACTTCTTCGCCCGCGAGTCGTGCGGCTGGTGTACCCCCTGCCGCGAAGGGCTGCCCTGGGCCTCCCACACGCTGGCGGCCATCGAGCAAGGCCGCGGCCAGGAAAGCGACCTGGCCGTGCTCGAACACCTGACCCACAGCCTGGGCCCAGGCAGAACGTTCTGCGCGCTGGCGCCCGGCGCCATCGAACCCCTGGCCAGCGCGCTCAAATATTTCCACATGGATTTCCTGCATCACATTCGACAAAAACATTGCCCGTGGAAACAGAAACAGCATTAACCGCAGAGGTCACAGAGAACACAGAGAAGAAAAACATAATGGCGGAAACAGCAAAGGACAGATCGAATGAGTTCAACGCGAATGGATGCGTGACGTCAGTACCCATGTCGCATGGTTCTGTTGTTTCAATTTCAAATTCTCTTTTGCTTTTCTCTGCGTCCTCTGTGACCTCTGTGGTGAATGTCTTCGTTGTTGGAGTTTAACGCTTGCCGACGATTTACATCGACAATATGCCTTACAACGTGCCCGACGGGCAGAACCTCTTGCAGGCCTGCCTGGCGCTGGGGTACGACCTGCCCTATTTCTGCTGGCACCCGGCGATGCACTCGGTCGGGGCTTGCCGCCAGTGCGGGGTGAAGTTGTTCCGGGACGAGCAGGACAAGCGCGGCCGCATCGTCATGTCCTGCATGACCCCGGCCGCCGACGGCACGCGGATTTCCGTGAACGACCCCGAGGCGCGGGCGTTCCGCGCGGGCGTCATCGAGATGCTCATGCTCAACCACCCGCACGACTGCCCCGTGTGCGACGAGGGCGGCGAGTGCCACCTCCAGGACATGACCGTGCTGACCGGCCACGATTATCGCCGCACGCGGTTCCCCAAGCGCACGCACCGCAACCAGGACCTCGGGCCCTTCGTCACGCACGAGATGAACCGGTGCATCCAGTGCTACCGCTGCGTGCGGTTCTACCGCGACCACGCCGGCGGACGCGACCTGGACGTGCTGGGCTGGCACGACCACGTCTATTTCGGCCGCCAGTGCGACGGCCGGCTCGAAAGCGAGTTCAGCGGCAACCTGGTCGAGGTCTGCCCCACCGGCGTTTTCACGGACAAGTCGCTCTACAGCCATTACACGCGGAAGTGGGACCTGCAAGTCGCACCGTCGGTATGCGTGCATTGCGGCGTCGGATGCAACACGATCCCCGGCGAGCGGTACGGCGGGCTGCGGCGAATCCGCTCGCGCTACAACGCGGCGGTGAACGGGTTCTTCCTGTGCGACCGCGGCCGCTACGGATACGAGTTTGTAAACGGCCCGCAGCGCCTGCGAAGCGTGATCGCGAAATCGGGATCGAATCGGGAATCGAATCGGGGACTGAGTCCGATTTCGTCTGCGAAATCGGAGTCTGTCCCCGATTCAGACCTGGAGAAATGGGGACAGACACCGATTTCGCAGACGAAATCGGTCTCAGTCCCCATTTCTCCAGTCCCCGATTTGCTCGAAGAATGTTTCTCCGCCATCCGCGCCGGCAAGGCCGTGGGCATCGGATCACCGCGCGCGTCGCTGGAATCCAATTTCGCGCTGCGCGACCTGGTCGGAGCGGCGCGGTTCCACTCGGGTATGGCCGCCCAGGAAGACAGGCTGCTCGCCAAGATGATCGCGATTCTTCGCGCGGGCCCCGCTCCAGCGGCATCGCTCCAGAGGATTCGCCAGGCCCAGGCCGTGCTGGTCCTGGGCGAGGACCTCACCCACGTCGCGCCAATGATGGACCTTGCCGTGCGCCAGGCGGCCCGCCAGAAGCCCATGAAACTGGCGATGGCCAAACACAAACTCGCCGCCTGGGACGACGCAGCCATCCGCTACGCGGTGGGCCCGGAACTCGGCCCGGTGTTCATCGCCACCCCCGCGCCCACCAAGCTGGATGAAATCGCCGCGGCCACACTTCGCGCGACCCCGGACGATCTGACTCACCTCGCGAAGGAGGTGGCGCAGCGGGTCGCGCTGGATACGGGCGGAACGCCGGTAAAACTCACGGCAGAGACGCCCATACTGCAAGAAACACCGGAAGAGACTTTGGCGATGAGAATCGCGCGGGAACTTCTGGCCGCGGACCATCCGGTAATCATCTGCGGGCCCAGCTTGGGCAGCGAGGCGCTGCTGGAATCCGCCGCTGCCGTGGCCGGCGCGCTGGCGGCCCGCGGCAAGGATGTGGCCGTCGCCTTCGTGACGCCCGAATGCAACAGCATGGGCCTGGCCCTGATGGAAGCCCAGCCGCTCGACGCGGCCCTGCCGGCATTGAAGTCGGGTCAGGCCGATACGCTGGTTATCCTTGAGAACGACCTGTACCGCCGTCTGCCGACGGAGCAAGTGAACGAATTGCTCGCGGCGGCAAAGCGCGTGGTCGTGCTGGATCACACGCGGACGCCGACGCTCCAGCGGGCCGACCTGGCCTTGCCGGCGGCGACGTTCGCCGAGTCGGCTGGGACGCTGGTGAATCACGAAGGCAGGGCGCAGCGGTTCTTCCAGGTCTTCGTCTGCCCGCCGCCGGTCAAGGAAAGCTGGCGGTGGCTGGGCCCGTGGCGAAACCTGGACCAGGTGCTCGCGGCGATGGCCGACGCCCTGCCCGCGCTGGCGGGCGCAGCGAGCGCCGCCCCAAGCGCGGACTTCCGCATGAACGGCCAGCGAGTCCCGCGGCAGCCGCATCGCTACAGCGGCCGGACGGCGATGGTCGGTAGTGCGCCCGTAAGGGCGTCGGGGGAAGAGCGACCCGCGAACTCTCCAGACGCCCTTACGGGCGCACTACGAACAATCCACGAACCCCCGCCGCCGGCGGACGTGGATTCGCCGCTTTCGTTTTCGATGGAAGGCTCCGACGCCGTGCCGCCGGCGGAGCTGCTGGCAAACTACTGGACGCCGTCGTGGAATTCCCACAACGCGCTCAATAAATTCCAGGATGAACTGGGCCCGGACCTGGAAAACTGCGTCTCGGGCGTGCGGTTGATCGTGCCCGCCAAGATGGGTGGCGGCCATCCCTGGCCGCCACCTCCGGACGCGGCGGCCAGGGATGGCCGCCGCGCAATGCCCAGCATGGCGACAAACAACGTCGCCATGCCACCGGACGCTCCGTGGTTGATCGTGCCGGCGTTCCACATCTTCGGGTCCGAGGAACAGAGCGCGATGTCGCCGCCCGTCGCCCAGCTCGCGCCCGCGCCGTACGTCGCGATGAATGAAACCGACGCAACGAAACTCGCACTGCGCGAGGGCGACCTGTTGAACGTCCGCGTCGATTCCGGAAACCCAATGAGTCTGGTTTTACGGATCATCCCCGCGTTACCCTCCGGTCTGGCGCTCGTTCCCTCCGGTATCGGAAACCTGGTTGGACTTTCGCTCCCCGCGTGGGGGCAGATCGAAAAATCCGCACCATCCGGCGAGGGGGGCAAGACATGACCACCTCCCAAATCCTGATCGCGATCGTCGCGGTGCTTTTCGGCGCGATGACGATTGCCAGCGGGCTGATTTACGTCGAGCGGCGGCTGTTGGCGTTGTTCCAGGACCGCTACGGCCCCA
>CAZYDC010000285.1:0-6905 GCA_964646065.1 uncultured Planctomycetaceae bacterium
CGGGCCTGAAGCTGCTTCAGGCCGGCCTGGGCGTGGGCGGCGGCTACAACATCCTGGAGAACTGCGAAAGCAGCGACAGCTCCTGGTGCGGCGGGAGCGTGTCGGGTGAATTCAACACGCTGGTCAACTGCAAGTTCAACCGCTGCGGCGACTCGGGCATGGGCGGCGCCGGGCGAGGGCACCGCCTGATCAACTGCGAGACCTCGTACAACAATTTCCTCAAGATCGACGCGGGCTGGCACTCGGGCGGATGCAAGTTCATCGCGATGTGCAGCGGCTGGGTCATTTCCGGCCACAGGGCCTCGGGCAATATCGAGTGCCCGGGCATCTGGTTCGACTGGGGCAATTCCGACATCGTCATCGAGAACTGCGTGCTGGACCACAACGGCGGCGCCATTATGATCGAGGTCAGCGAGCGGGCGACGATCCGCAACAACATCTGCTACGAGAACTACGGCCGCGGCGTGTACCTTTCGAATTCCAGCGACTGCCATGTGTTCAACAACGTGTTCTGGCACAACGGCATGAGCGGCGTGGGAGCGGTGGGCGTTCCGCGAAATGCCGGCGAATGGGGCGAGGGCAAGGAAGGCCGTTTGCCCGCCCGAAACAACTTTGTCTGGGGCAACGTCTTCGTGGATAACTGCCATCCCGACTTCTGCCCCAAAGACATGGACGGGCGCGACAAGCCCTGGGACACTCGCCCGGAACTGATCCTGCCCGACGTGCATGAGATCAACACAGGCAACGTCTCGGATTACAACATTTACTATCGCAGCCCCGGGCGAGTGATGCCGTTCTGGTTCGGCTGGCACCTGACGCTGTTTGCCGACCTGGCCGACTGGCAAAAAAAGACCGGCAACGACCTGCACTCCGTGATCGCCGAGCCGAAGTTCGTGGACGCGGCCAAGCACGATTTCCGCCCGGCGGCCGGGTCGGTCGCCATCGAGTTCGTCAAACCTCGCATGGGCGCGCAGTTCGATTTCTACGGCAAGATGCGCCCGACCGAAGAACCCAAGGACAAGAAGCCCCTCCGCTTCACGGCAGGGCCGTTTGAGTATAAGCCCGACGCCAAGTGATCGCAGAGCGAAAGACCGGAAACAGGAATCGCGGAACATTCGGCCCACGGCGCGTGTTACGGTGACTGTCCTGTTTGCTTCAGTTTGAATAACCATTTTGAAAGGAAGCGCACATGCGGAAAATTGCAATGATGTTGATCGGATCAGTCCTGGCGTTGACGCTGCCCGGCATCGCCGGCGCGGCGACGTATTACGTTGCGCAGGAGGACGCCAAAGCCGCCGACACCAACGACGGCAGCGAGGCGGCGCCGTGGAAGACGATCAACCGGTCGATCAAGGGCCTCAAGCCCGGCGACACGGTGCTGATCAAGAACGGCACGTATCGCGAGAGCGTTCGAATGGATACGAACCAGGGTTTCCCCCTCTGCAAGAGCTACATGGAGACGGTGACCATCGCCGCGGCTCCCGGCCAGCAGCCGGTAATCAAGGGCAGCGAAGTCCTCACCGGCTGGAAACTGGACAAAGGAAACGTCTGGTACACCGAGGCGGCGCCGGCCAAGCCCAATGACCTGCCGATCATCTTCTGCGATGACAAGCGGCTGGATATCCTGGGCGACTGGGCCGGCGAGTTCTCCAAGATGATCAAGGGCCGGTCCGGTTCGGTCGAAGTCTGGAAAGGCAAGAAGGACGGCAAGCTCGCGGACCTCAAGGCCGGCTGGTATTTCTACGACGGCGACAGCAAGCGCCTGTACGTGTGGCTGCCCGACGGCAGCGACCCGAGCAAGCACCTCATGGAGATCACGGTGGCGTCGGGTTGCGGCATCAACGCGAGTTATGTCCGGCTCTCGGGCCTGAAGATTCTCCAGTCCAACCTGGGCATGGGCGGCAGCCACAACATCATCGAGAACTGCGAGAGCAGTGATTCCTCCTGGGGCGGCTGCGGAGTGTACGGCGAGTTCAACACGCTGATCGGCTGCAAGTTCAACCGTTGCGGCGACTCGGGCATGGGCGGCGCCGGGCGCGGCCATCACCTCATCAACTGCGAGACCTCGTACAACAACTTCCTCAAGATCGACGCCGGCTGGCATTCGGGCGGATGCAAGTTCATCTCCCTCTGCACCGACTGGGTCATTTCCGGACACCGCGCCTCGCACAACATCGACTGCCCGGGCATCTGGTTCGACGGGTTCAATTACAACACCACGATCGAGAACTGCGTCACCGACCACAACGGTTGCGGGATCATGATCGAGATCAGCTCGCGCGCGACCATCCGCAACAACGTCAGCTTTGAAGAATATGGCCGCGGCGTGTACCTTTCCAACAGTTCCGATTGCCAGGTGTACAACAATATTTTCTGGCATGACGGGCAGAGCGGCGTGGCCTGCATCGGCTCGGACCGCCCCGGCGGCGAGTTCGGCGAAGGCGAAAAGGGCCGCCTGGCCGCCTGCAACAATATCATCTGGGGCAACATCTTCGTGGACGATTGCAATCCCGGGTTCTGCCCCAAGGACCTGGACGGCCGCGAGAAACCCTGGGACACCCGGCCCGAACTGATCCTGCCCGAAAAGGCCGACATCAACACCGGCAACGTGTCGGATTACAACATCTTCTTCCGCAGCCCCAACCGCGTGATGCCGTTCTGGACGGGCTGGCATCTCAGCAAGGACCAGATCTGGGACAACCTGGCCGACTGGCAGAAGGGGACCGGCAATGACAAGCACTCGATCATCGCCGAGCCGCTGTTCGTGGACGCGGCAAACCACGATTTCCGTCCGGCCAAGGGCTCACCCGCGATTGAGTTCGTAAAGCCCCGCATGGGCGCCCAATTTGAATCCAACGGCCAGATGAGGCCGAACCAGGAAAGCAAGGACAAGACACCGGTCCGCTGGACGGCGGGCCCGTACGAATACAAACCGTAGGGCGTTGGGCGTAGGGAGTGGAGCGTAACGGCGAAGAAACAGCTAACGGTAAAGAAACGGCAAAAGCAAAGAGGCTGCGGTGTCCTGAGGATGCCGCAGCCTCTTCGATGCGTGATCCGCAATGCTTGCGTGAAATTGGCGGCAAGAGTTTTTGCCAGTGCGAGGAGCGGGGGTCGAACCCGCAACCCTTTCGGGACCAGAACCTAAATCTGGCGCGTCTGCCAATTCCGCCACCCTCGCGGGGTGAGGCTTGCAACACATATATTACAGTAGCCAAGCGCCGATGGGAAGAAGGCAATAGGCACCAGGGAATAGGCAATAGAGGAAGAACGAGGGCTCCTCCTGCCAGTGCGTCTTGCCTGTTGCCTGGTGCCTTCCGAGCGTCTGGGAAAAGTGAGAAATTTTCGATAATTACGGAGATTTTTCTTGCCGATAAATACAGCAAGTGTAGAATGACGTTGGAAGTACAGCGACTGACATGTGAAGTGAGTAAGTCTCGTCGCAAAGCCCCCCGGGCGGCCTTCGGGTTGCCCAAACGGGTCCATATCGGGCGGCCCCAAAGCCACCCAGACCCGTCATGCCTAATGTTGTGCGGTGTGCCAAGAAGAATCGCGGAAGTATGACCGTTGGCGCCGCATCCGAAGATTGCAGATTGCAAATTGCACATTGAAGATTGATGAAACGGCGAAGAATCTGCACCAGTTTTTCAATGTGCAATATGCAATATGAAATCTGCAATTCCGCTGGCGGCTCCGACCCAGTAATGAAGGAGCTGGTCATGGCTACATCAGAGTTCAATCGGCATGAGAGTGGTCAGATGGTGGCGATAACAGCGACAGGAAACCTTCAGGCGGCGATCCCTATCGAATCCGCCACAGTCCGGCGGCTGATGCCGTGGGTCTTGAGCGTTCTGCTTCATCTGGGTGTTGCAATGATCGCGATGTTCATCGGGTTGGTCGCCGTCCATCCGCCCGGCGCGAACGTCGCGAGCATTCCGATCGGGGACTTTCTCCCCAACTCGCCTCCGGACAATCCGGCGATGTCGCCGTCGCTTGCGACCGCGGGCTCGGACATTCTGACGGGGAGCGACGACCGAGGCGCCAAAGGAAAGATGCCCTCGCTCTGGGCGGAGCACAGGCATGAAATGAACCCAACCCCGCGAGAATCCGTGGGGCTGGTCATTCCGATCATCGGGTTGACCGATCAGGGCAACTTGAAGGTGAAGGTGGGCGAGGGCAAGAAGTATGTTTTCGGCAACATCGGTCCGATGCGGGGTCCTAATGACAACGGGGACGGCGGTGGCGGCGGCGATGGCGACACAGGCATTCGAAGGCCGGGCGGCGGTTTTAGCGATATCATTTTTGTGATCGACCGTTCCGGGTCGATGATTCAAAATTTCGACGCACTCAAATCCAACATGCTCCGGACGATCTCCCTCCTGGATGAGAGCCGGCGGTTCGACGTGATCATGTTCTCCGACGGCGCGCCGCTGGAGAACGGCATGAAGCGCCTGGCCCCGGCCGACGAGCATAACAAAACAAACGTGGCCAGGTTCATGAATGACGTCGTCTGCGCCGGACAGACCGATCCGCTGCCCGCGATTCGCCGGGCTTTTGAGGTCGCCAAAGAATCCGGTTCCGGACGCACGGCGGCGATCCTCCTGCTGACGGACGCCGCATTCCCGGATAATACGAAGGTGGAACAGTTGGTCGCGGAACTCAACTGCGGCAAGAAGGTGCATGTGTACACGTACGTTTACGGTCTGGAACCGCCCGACGAGCAGACCCAGACCGTGATGAAACGCATTGCCCGGAATAACAAGGGTCTGTATAAATACGTTTGCCCGAACTAAGCATTGCTTGGCAAGAGCGGTGCGATTATGGTAACATAATCGTTCCAGTGAAAACAGGAGACCGAAGAATGTCTACCGTTGACTTTCGTTGTGAACAGTGTGGAAAGCTTCTGAGTGTCGAGGCACAAGAGGGGCAGTCCGTGAAGTGCCCTCATTGCCAGAAGAAGGTTACAGTGCCTCAGGGGCTGGCCTCGCTGCCGCGGCCTCAGGTCCCGGGCGAAGCGCCCCCCGCGCCGCCGCCCCCCGGACAAACCCCGCCGGAGGCTCCCGAGGAAGAAGAACTGGGCGAAGAGCCCGCCATCAACAAGACCATGACGGCCATGATGCCCTGGGTGCTCAGCGTGTTCCTTCACCTGGGCGTGGGCCTGATCGCCGGCTTCATCACCATGGTGACGGTGCATCAGGTCGCCAAGGCGCCCGCCGACGCGATCTACGTTCCGGGCGAGGACTTTTCGGAAAACGCCGGCGGGGTGTCCAATCCGGGCGATCCCGGGTCCGAGGATTCCGCCAGGCAACACACGCAAGAGCATGCGGTGACCGGATATTCGCACCATGACTCGGAAGTGACCGGGTCGGTGGGCAACACCGGCCAGATGGCCGCGATCATCAGCGCCGGCGGCGGAGGAGGTCAGGCGGGCGGCGGGTGGGCCCAATTCGGGCCGGGCTCCGGGGGCAGCGGGCACGGTCCCAGAAGCGGTTTCATGGGCAACGGTGGAAACGCTCACCACGTGGTTTTCTGCATTGACGCTTCGGGCTCGATGGCCTTCGCCAGCAAAGCCGGAGGCAGCGTGTTTGATGTCGTTCGCGTTCAGATGCTCACCTCGATCAGCCGTTTGGCGGCGGTGCAGGACTTCCACGTGGTGATGTTCCAGGAAGGCCCGGCCATTGAATTGCCCGGCAAGAGGCTCATGCCGGTCACGCCCGAAAGCCGCGCCGGAGCGGCCCGGTGGTTGAACGAAGTGGTTCCTCACGGCGCTGGGTCGGACCCCATCCCGGCCTTGGGCCGCTGCTTCGACGTGCTGGCCAATGCCGACAAAGCCCGCAAGGGGAAACAGATCTTCCTGTTGACCGACGGCGCGTTCCCCAACAACGATGCGGTCGTTAAGTATGTCAAGGATCGGAACAAGGCCAAGGACGTTCATGTTTTCACGTATCTCTACGGCGAGCAGGACGACGAGAGCGCCGTCAAGATGATGAAAGAGATCGCCGGCGATACCGGCGGCAAATATAAGAACATCACGGAGTAGCCATGATGGCCCGCAATACGCACATTTTATTGGCGACCCTGGCCTTGGCGTCCGCCTTGGCCTGCGGTGACGAAGTCACCGTGAAAGGGCTCACCTATCGGGACGCCAAGATCACCGGCATTGAGGACGGCCAACTGGTCGTTGAGGTCAACGGGCAGACCGTTCACAAGCCGTTGGACTCGGTGACCAAGGTGATGATCACGGGTCAGGAATCCCTCAACGAGGCCGAGGGTCTGGCGGCCAAGGGCAAGGCCTCCGACGCGGTCAAGGCCTACGACCAGGCGGTTGACCGTGCGGACGTGGATTGGATCAAGCAGCTTGCCGTCATTCGCCGGCTCAAGGCGTTGGGGCAGTCTCCCGACCTGATCGACCGTGCGGTGACGGAATGGCTGGCCCTGTTGGATCAGACCAAGGAGGCCAAGTTTGCCGTCAGCCTCCGCCCGACCAAGCTGGCGGCCAAGGGATCCAAGGCCAACGAAGACGCCATCACCGCCCTGGAAGCGAAAGAAAAAGGTTTGGGCAGCGACAGCCCCTCCGTCAGCGAGATGCGCGGGTTGCTGGCGGACCTGTATCGAGTCCAGGGCAACGCCGACAAGGCCAAGGCCATGGCCCTGAGGTTGACCTCAGGAAAACCGACCGAGACGGCTGTGGTCGGCGACAACCCGCACACGCCGGGAGCGCAGAGCGGAAATCTGGAGGAGATCCTCAAGACCGCCAAAGAACAGCTCGACAACGGCGGCGCCGAGCAGGCCCTGTCCGGGCTCAAAGGCGCGATCCAGCAGTTTACGGTGGCGGAGCTGCCCAAGGCCCTGATGCTAGATCGGAAGAGCACACGTCTGAACTCCAGTCACTGACCAACCTCGTATGC
>CAZYDC010000286.1:0-6900 GCA_964646065.1 uncultured Planctomycetaceae bacterium
CGCACTACAAACGCACCAGCCTTGATAAAAGTGTTACCCTGATTTGAACCACGCCTTCGATCATGGTCCGTCCTGTTTGACCGGCAAGGCGAAGGTGACGCGATCGCCGCCGGCCGAGCTGAAGGTGGCCGAGCGCTCTCCCACGCTGACCAGTTGGAACTCCTCGAGTTTCTGGCCGATCCTCAGGCAGGTGTTGTCCATCACGGCCATGCGACCCTCCGAACCGACCAGGACCGCGCGAAGCTGGTGGCTATCGGCGAAGATATCCTTACGCGACTTGTCCTGAATGGCCGGCGCCGCCACGGTGGGCGTGGCGGCAGCGACCGGGACCGCGGGCGGCTGCAGGCCCGAGGCGTAGAACGCGTCGCGGATATCGTCGGTCCGCGGGAAGTCCCCGTTCATGATCGCCTCAAGCCGCTGCGCGATCACCTTGTGCGACTGGATGCCCAGGTCCGCCGACAAATTACCGGCGACGGTCGCCGCCGAGGCGCCGGTTTCCGCGGGCAACGGGCTTGCGGCCGCCTGTTCGGGACCGGCCAAACCAGGAGCCGGTTGGATCCGGTCGTACGCGAAGGCCGCAACGCCCAGCACACACAAGCCCGCCAGTACCTTCTGTCTTTTTGTCATTTTCATATCAACGGAAGTAGAAGATACAAATGGGCCCGAAGCAAATGAGGTGGGAAAGAAATGGTGCATCCGGGTACCGAGAAACGGTTCGGAGGCCATGCCCAAGGGTGCCATGCCCAAGTCTGCGCGGGCATGTCCGTGTCTACAGACATGACCAAGGTGGAAGACATGCCCGCGCAGACTTGGGCATGGCACCCAACGCCGTGAACTACGTTGGCGAAACCAGCGTTTTTACCCGAGTTTTTCAAGGAAACGGTGAAAAAACGTCCAAATCGAGATATATTCGTATAATTACCTTATAATGAAGGTGTTACGTGCTATTGCGAGCCACCGTAGTTCACGGCGTTGCATGGCACCCACGTTTTGTTGTTCACTTCGCGTTGGCGAGGGCTGGCGGCGGGGAAATGTACCAACGCAGATTGACGTGGAACTCCGCCGCCTGGCTGGGCTTGGACGCCAGTTGAAACGAGTCCACGGACATGTCCGCGAACGACTGGGTGATCTGGTGCAGAAAAGCGGTCCAGGTGCGGTAATTGCCCCGGCCCACAAGGTGGATCGGCACGAAACCGTAGTCCGGGCCGTAGGTGGCCTCCGTCGGCTGAATCTCATCGACCTTCAACTCGTAGCGGCTGGCCAGGTCGGTCAGCTTTCCTAGCCGCGTGTTGACCGCGCTGCCGGACTGGAGCTGCACCGGGCTGCTCTTGAGCGTCTCCCGATCCTTCAAAAGCTTCTTCCGCATTTCTTCCACCTTGACGGCGGCTTCGGTGGCGTTGGCCTGTTGCTCTTTCAGCTGCAACTGGAGCAAGGCCCTCTGTTCCTGCATCCCGAGCACCGGCTTGACGCCCATCAGGTAAAATATCGCGCCCGCCGCAACGATCGCCGCGAGGGCAAAAGCGTCCATGCGGGCATATTTCCAATTGCTGGGGTTCATGGTTTGGTTCCTCCGGTTCCCTGAAGCGTGCATTCCAGCCGGAAGCTGACCGCCTCCTGAGCGAGGTACGATTCCCGGCTGGTCTTGACCAGTTTGACCTTCTCGAAGAGGCCGAGTTTTTCCAGGCGAAGCACGTAACCCGACACGTCCGACTGCGCCTTGGCGAAGCCGCCCAGGTCCAGAACCACGGGCAATTCGCCCGAGCCGGTCTTGGCGTCGCCGGGCTTGGGGGTGTTATCCGCCCCCTGGACGCGGTCCATTTGACAGGAATTCAGCACCACGTTGTCACTGGTGTTTTGCGCCAAAATCGCCAGCATGGCCCCCCAGTCCGGTTGCCCGCCGATCTCCTGGGCAGTCTGCAACTTCTTTCCGGTCTGCGCCAATTCCTGATTCAACGCCGTCGTCAGTTGGCGGGACCGGCCCAGTTCCGTGACGGCCTTCTTGCTTTGCGAACGCAGGGCCAGGGTGTTGCCCAGGGCATAATGGTCCAGCAGGAAATATCCCGCCAGCAGCACGGTCAGGTAGGAGGCCAGCGCCAGGATCCATTTTCGCAGGCGGGTCTTTTGGGCCTTGGCCTCGCGTCGTTTGCCGGGTATAAGGTTCACACCGTTCATTCGTTCACCTCGTGGAGTATTGTGCCAAACCGATCGCAACCGCCAGCGAAGGTCCGCCGCCGCTGCTTTCGGCCTGCGCGTCGCACCGGCCCAGGTCGCCGGCCTTGACGACGCGGACGTCCAAGCCCAGGCTGCGATTCAAGAAGCCCGCAAGCCCCTGGATTCGGGCGCCGCCGCCGATCAAGAGCAGCCGCTTGACCGCCGCGTCGGGGTACTGGTTGGCCAGATACGAAAGCGGAATCCGCAGTTCAGCCGCCAGGGCCTCCAGGTATGCGGAGATGGCCGGGGCCGACCCTTCGTTGCCGGCGGCCAGGTACGACTCGACGCCCTCGCCCGAGAGCAGGCCCTCGACCAGCGAGGCGTCCACCCGCGGGTGTTTGGCCAGAACCTTGGCCAGCGAATCGACCCCGCACTTGGCGAGGTTTCGCTGGTAGACGACAATTCCCTGGTACATCATCACCAGTTGCGAGGACGCCCATCCGACGTCGAGAATCGCTCCGGTGCCGCTAAGGTCCGCCAGCAGCCTGCCGCAGGCGCGGGCGGCGGCGGTGGCCTGAGTTTCGACGGCCAGCACGTCCAGCCCGGCCTTTTCGACCGCGTCCAGCAGACCGTCGGCGTCGGTATGGGCGCAGGCGACGGCCATCACGTAGGTCCGGTTGGCCGCCCGCGCGGGCGAGGGCAGGTCCCAGCAGGACATTTCCATCGACTGCACGTCGGCCCCGTGGCGGCGGGCCAGTTCGGACATGGCCAGTTGGTCCACCGGCGCCCCCGACGACCGCGGCGGCAATTCGAGGATTCCCGTTAGCAGCTTCTCGGGCCCGACCGCCAGCACGACGGATCGGCCGCGGAAAGGCCCGCAGCGGATCGCCTCGACCAGTCGGCGTACGTCCTGGGGCGCCAGAATTCCCGGTTCGCCGGTGCGGTTCAGACACGTCCAGGCCGACAGGCGGCCATTGGTCATCTGCGCCGCCTTGATATATCGCCGGCCTATGTCCACGCCAATGAAGGGTCGGGTTGTCAGGTCATGCCATTTCAATGTTTGGCTCCCGGACCGAGCATCTCGGTCACGTCGAACAAGGGCAGGAAAATGCTCATCGCGATCACGCCGACCATCCCGGCCATCAGCACCAGCAGGATCGGTTCGATGATGCTCGTGAGCGACTTGAGCGTGGTTTCGTTCTCCTCGTCCAGAAAGTCCGCCAGTTCCAGCAGCAGCGGACCCACCTGCCCGCTCTGCTCTCCGCTGCGGATCGCCTCGTACACCGACGGGCTGATCAGGCTGGAGTCCTTGAAGGCCGTGCTGATCGGCTCGCCGTGCGCAACCGACTCTTCGGCCCTGGCCAGCAGGTCCGCGTAATGGGCGTTGGTGGTGGTCAGTCGCGTCAGTCGCAGGATTTCCTGGATCGGCAGGTGGCTGTCGGTCAGCAGGCCCAGCAAGCGGACGATCCGGGCCGTGACGAAGCTCCGGACGATCGTGCCGAGCTTGGGAACCCGCAACACGAACCCGTCCCACACTCGTTGGCCGACCGTCGAGGCAAAGTAGTATTTCAGCCCCACCCCACCGGCCGCCAGGGCGATCAGCAAGGCCCACCAGAACTGCCGCAGCCAGGCGCTGATAGCGATCATGGCCGCCGTTATGGTCGGCAGCGGGATTCCCATGTCGTTGAACATCGCCGCGAACCGGGGAATCACGAACAGCATCATCGCGGTCAGGACGATCACGGACACCCCCCCCAGCAGGATCGGGTAGGCCATCGCCGAGCGAACCGTGTTGATCGTGTGGGCCCGCTTGCGGGTCAGCGTCGCCAGGCGGTCCAGCAGGACCGTCAGCTTTCCGCTGGATTCGCCCGCGGAGATCATGTGGACGTAGACCGTGTCGAAGCAATTCGGGTGCGCCTTCATCGCCTCGGACAGCGACGATCCGTTTTCCAGGCGCACGCGGATGTCCCCGATGATCGCCCGCCATTGCGGGTTGGCCGCCTGCCGCTCCAGCGCCCCCAGCCCCTGCGCCAGCGGAGTGCCCGAGTGTACCAGCGCGTAAAGCTGACGCGAGAACATCGCCAGTTCCCGCAGCCTGCGGGCGCTGCCGCCCCGAAGGCGCATGCCCGCCGCCGCCGGCTGCGAATCGTTCACCGGCGACATCGAGGCCACGAACAACTCCTGCTGGCGGAGCTTTTCCGTCGCCTCGGCCAGACTGGAAACGTCCAGCACGCCGACCGCTTCGTGCCCTGATTTGTCAAACGCTCGAAATTCCAGCTTCATCTTTCGTCCTTATCGACCCTGTAGCATGGGCATCCTGCCCATGAGTTCCATGGGCGTCTCGCCCATGTCTGCGTCTTCTTCTGTTTCATTTTTTTGCCAAAACAACAACAACAGCAAAGACACGGGCAAGATGCCCGTGAGACTCATGGGCAAGATGCCCATGCTACGGCGCTGAGGGCTACGCCGCCGCCGACTGGGCGGGAACACTATCGCTGAACGTGGCGCTTAGAGCCTCTTCCAGCGTCGTGCGGCCGCTCTTGGCCAGCAGCAGCGCTTCCTGCCTCAGCGTCACGCCGCCCTCTTTCTGCCACTGGGTGCGAATCTCGTCCGTCGGAAGTTTTCGATGGATCATGCTTCGCAGCGACGCCGTCACTTCCATGACCTCGTAAATGCCGACGCGTCCGATGTACCCGCTCTTGTGGCATTGGTCGCACCCGGCGCCGCGGGTGAAGGGCCAATCCGCCAGTTCCAGCAGCCCGGCCTCTTCCAGGATCGCGCGGTCGGCCTTGTACGTCGCCGCGCAATGCGGGCAGACGGCCCGCACCAACCGCTGGGCGACCACGCCGTTGATGCTGTCCGACAGCAGGTACGGCGCGACGCCCATGTCCATCAGCCGCGCGATCGCGCGGGGCGCGTCGTTGGTGTGCAGCGTCGCCAGAACCACGTGACCCGTCAGGGCCGCGTGAACCGATACGCTGGCCGTCTCCTCGTCGCGAATCTCGCCCACCATGATCACGTCCGGGTCCTGCCGCAAAATGCTCCGCAGCGCCCGGGCGAACGACATCCCGATCGCGGACTGCACCTGGACCTGGTTGATCATGTCCAACTGGTACTCCACCGGATCCTCGACGGTGATCACGTTCACGGCAGGCCCGCGCAGCACGTCCAGCGCGGAATACAACGTGGTGGTTTTTCCGCTCCCGGTCGGGCCTGTGACCAGCACCATTCCGTACGGCTCGCGGAGGATCCGCTGCAAACGCGCCAGCGGCTCGGGACGGAAACCCAGGTCCTCCATCCGCGTCTTGAGGTTGGCCTTGTCCAGAATTCGTATCACGATCTTCTCGCCCATCAGCGTGGGCATGCTCGAAACGCGCAGGTCGATGTCGCGACCCTGCGCCTTGAGCCTCACGCGCCCTTCCTGCGGCAGGCGCTTCTCGGAAATGTCCATCTTGGCCAGCACCTTGACGCGCGAAATCACGGCCGCGTGCATCCCCGGGGCCGACTGCGTCAGTTCCCGCAGCACCCCGTCGATCCGGCAGCGGATGCGCGTGGTGGTGTTGTCCGGCTCGATGTGGATGTCGCTGGCGTGCTCGCGGATCGCCCGGAGCATCACCGCGTTGACCAGCCCCACCACGCCGCTGTTTTCGCCCGACTTGTCCAGGTCCACGGCGGGCTCTTCGTCGCCCTCGCCCAGCCCGGCCTCGGCCGGCAAGGCCGACGGGGCGACGCTCTCCATCTCCGCGGTCATCGGCGCGTGCTTATTGATGAAATCGACGATGTTGGCCTCCAGCGCCAGCACCGGACGAATCGTGCAGTTGGTCAGTTGGCGCAGGCGGTCGATCTGCGGCAGCGACTGCGGTTCGGCCATCGCGACCGTGAGCATGTCTCGCACCTTGAACATCGGCAGGACTTTAAGGCGAAGGGCCTCCTCCTCGCCCACCAGGTTGAGCATCGCCGGGTCCGCCAGCCCCGGCCTCAGCAGGCAGCCCCGCACGCCCAGACGCTTGGACAGAATGGCCAGAAGCCGCTCCTGGCTGATCAGATTGCGAGCGACCAGCAGCTCGCCCAGGAACTGCCCGGTGGAACGCTGCTCGGCCAGCGCCCGCCCCAACTGTTCCCTGGACAGGACGCCCTCCTCGACCAGGATTTCGCCGATCTGCATTTTGACTACGGCTGTCATGCGTGGCTCTCCTGGGGTTGGGCTTCCGTCAAATCCGCCTGGAATTCAAAGAGGGACGACAGTTCCGTCAGTTCCAGGACCTCCTGGAGGGTCGCCTTGGCGCCGGTCAGTTTGAGCGTCCGTCCGGCCCGGATGAACTGCTCGGCCGCCTCCATCAGCACTTCCAGTCCGCGGCTGTCGACGAAGCGGAGCTTGGAGCAATCCACCACGACTTCGGTCCTTCCGTTGCCGGCCAACTCGCCCAGGCGCGTGCGGAGCGACTCGGCCTCTGGCCCCGCAAGAAGTCCGCGCGGGCAAACCACCAACAGGTCGCCTTGATGTACGTTTTCGATTTCCATTTATCCTCGCTCCGGCCGCGCTTCACATGCCGCCAGCCCGACCTTGACCTGGCGGTAAGGCGAAACACTGTGACCTCGGTTCGGTTCGTGTCCTCTAATCCATCGGTCAATGGCGGGGCGACTTGAGTAGAAACACTCGGGGGGACGGGAATCGGGTTTCGGGATACGGGATACGGGGGTCGGGGGTCGGGGGTCGGGGGTCGGGGGCCGGGGGCCGGGGGTAGGACA
>CAZYDC010000287.1:0-6869 GCA_964646065.1 uncultured Planctomycetaceae bacterium
CGAACGGGGCTACTGGAGTTTCATGGGCGAGCCGAATCTCGACGGGCGCGAGAACTACGTGATTCTCGAGGCCCAGGGTCGCGGCCACTTTGTCGGGTGCAACCTGTCGGTGGACAATTTCGACCCGCTACCCTCGGGCGAGGCGACCTGGTGGGGCGAAGGTGACGACATGTTCAACATCGACGGCGAGACGATGCCCTCGATGACCGGCACCGGCAGCGAGGATTATTTCTGCCATGCGTGGGGCATGCAGAAGTTCGCGGGGCTGTATTCCGGCGTGAGCATCTGGCATGAGGTGCCGCACAGCGGCGGCGCGGGCAAGTTCACCTGCTACCGCTTCCACGTCGAGGACCCGGTGCGATTCGAGAAGTCGCTCCGCATGAGCATCGAGCACGGCCACGCGAACTTACAGGGCAACGATTACGCCTCGACCGCGTACTGGTATCAGGACGAACCGCACGCGCCGTTTCCCGCGCTGCCAAGCCGCCAGGACCGCATGCCTCGCGAGGACTTCGTGCCGCCGACGGACCTGCACCCCAAGGAAGGCCCCGGCCTCAAACCGTTCGTCCGCGATTGGCTGATCCTGGGGCCCTTCGACAATCCGCTGCGGGCCGACCCCATCGTCGGTGAGACGGTCGAGACCGGCGTCACGCGAGTCTATCCGCCGGAGCAAAAACTCAAAACCATCGACTCGCCCGCCGAGATGCGAGCGACCTACCCCGGCAAGCGCGGGCCGATTCAATGGCAAGCCGTCAAGCCCGAGCATACCGTCGGCGGACACCTTAACCTCAAGGCCGCACTCGACGCGGACTGGGCCGTCGCATTCGCCAAGACCCGCGTCTACTCGAAAAAAGCCCGCAAGGCCGCCCTTTGGATGGGCAGCGACGACGGCTGCAAGGTCTGGCTCAACGGAAAGTGCGTCCACGAATACCAGGGCCGGCGCGGCGTGACGGTTGACCAGGACCGCGTCGTGCTGAACCTCAAGGCCGGCTGGAACACCCTGCTGGTCAAGGTCGAACAGTACACCGGCGGCTGGGGCCTGACCGCCCGCCTGGAAGACCTGCCCGCGAGCAAGCCCAAACCCAAAGCCCCGCCCAAGGCTAAAGCCAAACCGCAGCGCCCTCGCCGCGCGGAAGACCTGGAGGCACGCGCATAGGGTGAAATCGTTGCTTCTCTGCTTCGGCGTCCGAAGCACGAAACTCGAAACACGAAATCCGAAACAAAAGGCAAACGACAAAGCACAAATGTTCCAAACTCGCACTTCGGAATCATGCGGAGCGTTTTGAACTTTTGAATTTGTCGTTTCGCTGTTTGTTTCGAGTTTCGTATTTCGTGCTTCGAGTTTTCGCTTCGCAGTACCGATTTCGTCCTAGAATGTCGCGAGGTCCGATCCCATGAAGAACAAGGAAATCGCAGCGAAGTTCGAGGCTATCGCCGCGCTGATGGAACTGCTGGGCGAGAATTCGTTTCGCATCAACAGCTATCACAAGGCCGCGAGGGCCATCGAAGGCCTGGCCGAGGACATCGAAACGGTGAGCCAGCAAGGCCGGACCACCGAGATCCCCGGCATCGGCGAATCCACGGCAGAGAAAATCCACGAGTACCTAGCGACCGGAAAAATGGAGCGGTACGACGAATTGGCCGCCAAGCTTCCGCCGCATCTGCCCGAGTTGATGGCCCTGCCGGGCCTGGGGCCTAAGACCGCAGCCAAACTCTGGAAGGAGGCCGGGATCACTTCCGTCGCGGACCTCAAGCAGTGCATCGAGAAGGACCCGGGGCGGCTGACCGCGCTGGAGGGCATGGGCGAAAAGAAAGTGCAGCAGATGGCCCAGTCGCTGGCGTTCGTCCAAGGCACGGGTGGGCGGATGCGACTGGGCGAGGCGGCGCGGATCGCGCAGGACCTGGTGGAACTGGTCAGCGGCTTCACGCCCGAGGGCGGGCGTGCCACACGCGTCGTCGCGGCGGGCAGTTTGCGGCGCGGGCGGGAAACGGTGGGGGACATCGACCTTCTATGCGAGGCGCCGCGTAGCATGGGCGTCTCGGTCGCCGCGGCGACCATCTTGCCCGTGTCTTCGCCGTCTCCGGCTGTTTCTTCTTCTTCTTCTTCTGTAGAACAAGAACAACAACGAAAACAACAACAGCAAAGACATGGGCAAGATGCCCATGCTACATCGGAAACAGCAAGACATGGGCAGGATGCCCATGCTACACACGGGCAAGATGCCCGTGCTACACATGGGCAGGATGCCCATGCTACGGGAATCATCGAGCAATTCTGCCGCGCGTCGCAGGTCGCCCGCGTGCTGGCCCAGGGCCAGACCAAGGGCAGCGTTCTGCTGGCGGGCAACGTGCAGGCCGACCTTCGCGTGGTTCCCGCCGAGAGCTTCGGGGCGGCGCTGATGTACTTCACCGGTTCCAAGGAGCACAACATCCGCCTGCGCGAGATGGCGATCAAGAAGGGGCTGAAGCTCAACGAGTACGGCCTGTATCGCGGCGAAAAGCAGGTTGCCGGCGCGACGGAGGCGGACGTGTACGAGAAGCTGGGCCTGCCGGAAATTGCCCCGGAGTTGCGCGAGGATCGCGGCGAGATCGAGGCCGCCTTGGCGGGAAAACTGCCCAAGCTGGTGGAGCTTTCGCAAATCCGGGGGGACTTCCAGATGCACACCAAGGCCAGCGACGGCCTGGCCACGATTGAGGAAATGATCGCGGGCTGTCGCGACCGCGGATACCACGCGATGGCGATTACCGATCACAGCCACAGCGAGCATCAGGCCAACGGCCTGGACGCCAAGCGCCTGGCCGCGCACGCCAAGGCGATTCACCAGGCCGCGAAGAAATTCCCCGACATGCTCGTGCTGGCCTCGTGCGAGGTGGACATCCTCAAGGACGGCTCGCTGGACTTCGACGAGGCCGTGCTCAAGGAATTGGATTTCGTGCTGGTCTCGCCGCACGCGGCCTTGAACATGACCGGCGCCGCCGCGACCGACCGCCTGCTGCGGGCGATTGAAAGCGGCCTGGTGCATTGCCTGGGGCACCCGTCAGGCCGGCTCATCAACGAGCGGCCGGGGATGGAGATCGACATCGACCGCCTCGCGAAGGCGGCGGCCAAGCACAACGTGGCGTTGGAGGTCAACGCCGACCCCGCGCGGCTGGACCTTCGCGACGCGCACGTGCGCGCGGCCTTGGCGGCCGGGGCCAAGCTCATGATCAATACCGATGCCCACAGCGTGCCGGGCCTGGAGAACATGCACTTCGGTGTCACGACCGCCCGCCGCGGCTGGGCGACCGCCAAGGACGTCATCAACACCTGGAGCGTGCGGGAATTCAAAGAGTGGCTGAAACTGCCGCGCAAATGAGTTGCCGTATCCGGGGAGTAAACGCGTAATCTTGCAAGATACTTCCGAAATCCGGAAGTTTCTCACATAATCGTGTTGTCCGGCAATCGGGTCGGCAAATCGGATATCGCTTTGTTTTCCTTTGTTTCCGTGCAGCCTGCACCGTATCATTTTCGCTTCATTAAAGAAGCCCGACGCACGACCAGGAATTCAGGAGAAGAGAAACATGCCGACACCCGCGGAACTTCATCAGGACGGATTGGCGCTGACCCCGCCGATGGGCTGGAACAGTTGGAACTCGTTTGGCGGAAACATCAGCCAGCAGGCGATTTTCGAGACGGCCGACGCGATGGTCGCCACGGGCCTCAAGGCGGCCGGGTACGAGTACCTGGTGATCGACGACGTTTGGCACGGCTGCCGCAGCGAAGACGGGTTCCTCCAGGAAGACCGCAAGAAATTCCCCGACGGCATGAAGGCCGTCGCCGACTACGTGCATTCCAAGGGCCTGAAGTACGGCATGTACAGCGACGCGGGCGTGAAAACCTGCGCGGGCAAGCCGGGCAGCTTCGGCTTCGAGAAGCAGGACGCCCAGCAGTTCGCCAAGTGGGAAATCGACTTCCTCAAGTACGACTACTGCTACGCACCGGATGACTGGCAGACCGCCATCGGGCTTTACAACCGCATGGGCGGGGAACTGCGGGCCACCGGCCGCAAGATCGTCTTCAGCGTGTGCGAGTGGGGCGTTCGCAGCCCGTGGCTGTGGGCGGCTCAGGCGGGCGGGCACCTGTGGCGGGCGACCTTCGACGTGGTCAACAAGTGGGACGCCCCGCAGAACTGCAATAAGGGCATCGGCATCCTCACGGCGATCGACCGCATGTCCGGGCTGGAAAAGTTCGCCGGCCCGGGCGGGTGGAACGACCCGGACATGCTGACTATCGGCCTGAAGCCCAACGACAACGTCGGTATCGGCAAGACCTGCAACGAGCACGAGCAGCGCACGCAGTTCAGCATGTGGTGCCTGCTCGCGGCCCCGTTGATGATCGGCTGCGACATCCGCAACATGAGCCCGCTGAGCCGCGAGATCCTGCTCAACACCGAGGCCATCGCGGTCAACCAGGACCCGCTGGGCAAGCAGGGCGTGTGCGTGTCGCGCGTCGGCCCGATGGAAGTATGGAAGAAGCCGCTCACCGGCGACCGCCTCGCCGTGGCGCTCTTGAATCGCGACGAGCACGAGCAACCGATCGCCGCCGCATGGCCCGACCTGGAATTGCCCGAAGGCCAAGCCATGAAGCTCCGCGACCTGTGGTCGCACAAGGATCTGGGCCAGTTCAAGGACAGCTTCAGCAAGAGCGTCCAACCGCACGAGTGCGTGTTGCTGCTGATGACGCCGTAACAGCAAAGACTATCATCAAGAGCACCAAGGCCACCAAGAGCACAAAGAAGAGGAAGAGATGCTGTAACGCAACTACTCTTCTTTCTTCGTGCTCTTGGTGGCCTTGGTGCTCTTGGTGATGCTCTTGCCTTTATTTCTTCAGGAACAGCTCCACCACCGGCACGGTGACGTTGGGTTTCTGGACCGGCAGGTTGAGGGTCTTGGTGCCCTCGGGGATTTTCCAGTGCTCGACTTGCCAGGGTTCCAGGCCGGTCATCTTGATTTCCGAACCGTCGTTGAGGAGTTGTGCGTACTCGACGCGGTTGCCCCAGGCGGGCAGGTGGATGTGGACGAACGGCCAGGCCAGCACGTGCAGGTACAGGCGGTTGGTCGTGGGGTTGTAGGTCAGGCGGCAATCCTTGGGCGCGGTGAATTCATCGGGCGCCTGGGTGCAGCCGTAGATCGATTTGCCGTGGCGGCGCATCCACTCGCCGATGCCGGCCAGGCGGGACAGCGCCCGCTCGTCGAACTCGCCGCGGGCGGTCGGGCCCACGTTCAGGATCATGTTGCCGCCCTTGCTGACCGTGTCGATCAGCATGAGCACAAGCTGCTCGACGCTCTTCCAACTGGCCTCGTCGCGATGGTAGCCCCACGAACCGCTGAGGGTCTGGCAGGCCTCCCACAGCACGCGCTGGCCGTTCACCGTCACCCACTCCCACGGTTGGAACTGCTCGGGCGTCTTCATGTCCCAGCCGTCGGGCAGGTCCAGGCGGTCGTCGAGCACGACCTTGGGCTGGAGCTGGCGGACCATTTTGTACAGTTCTTCCGACCGCCAGGCCTCGCGGCCTTTGCCCTTGGTGAAGTCGGTGCGGGGCGTGCCCTCGGGCGGCGGATAGGAGAAGTCGAACCACATGGCGTCGATCTGGCCGAACTGCGTGAGCAGTTCGCGCACCTGGCCGTGAAGGTAGTCGGCGTACTTCATCTGGTCGCGGCCGACGTTCATTTTGTCGCGGTCGGGGCTGTTGCGGTAGGGCCCGATGCGGTTGTCGACGATGTACTGCGGATGGTGCCAGTCGATCAGCGAATAGTACAGGCCGACCTTCATGTTCTCGTTGCGGAAGGCCTCGACCATCGGCCTGAGCAGGTCGCGCCCGCCGGGCGTGTTGGTGGCCTTGTAGTCGGTGAGCTTGCTGTCCCACAGGCAGAAGCCCTCATGATGCTTGGTGGTGATGACGAAGTATTTCATGCCCGCGCCGGCGGCGGCCTTGGCCCAGATGGCCGGGTCGTACAGGTCCGGGTCAAACCGCTTGAAGTACTTTTCGTCGTACAGTTCGGTGGGGATTTCCTCGTTGTTCCGCACCCACTCGTGCCGGGCCGGCATGGAGTACAGGCCCCAATGAATGAACAGCCCGAACCGGTCGTGCGTGTACCACCCGGTGTCGCCGACGGAAGGACGGAGGGACTCGGACATTGGGCAACTCCTTTTATTAAGGCAAATGGTTGAAGCAAAGCGCTTGCCGACATTCAATTTACAATTGACAATTTACGATTGACAATTGAAAGACACAAAAGGCACTTGGCCATCTTTCCGTTCAATCGTCAATTGTAAATGGTCAATTGTCAATTAGCGATTCGCGCATCTCTGATGCATATCCAGCAATGTTTCCATGTAATAGCGGAAGTTGTCCCAGGAGATGTCCGACGAGATCGAATGGTCGATCTTGGGGATGTATCCGCCCTCGCACATGAGCGGGAAGAGGCGGTCCATCTCCTTTTTGATGGCCTCTTTGCCGGCGGCGACGGCACGTTTGTCCACGCCGCCCATCATCCGCAGCTTCTTGCCGTACTTGGCCCGCAGCATCACCGGGTCCATGCCGGCGGCCACCTCGAAGGGCCATTGCACGTTCATGCCGATCTTGAGCATGTCGGGGATCAGGACTTCGTAGTTGCCGTCGGAATCGATGAAGCACAGGTCCACGCCGTGCTTCTGCGCGATCTTCAGCACGCGCGAGTAGCGGGGAACGAAAAACTCCCGGAACATCGCGGGCGAAATGAACGGGCCGTTCTTGAAGGCGAAATCCTCGCCCGTGCCCGCGCACACCAGGTTGGGCCCTACCTCGCGGCAGAACTTTTCCATGAACCAGCAGCAGTTGTCGCACATG
>CAZYDC010000288.1:0-6861 GCA_964646065.1 uncultured Planctomycetaceae bacterium
CGAGCTGCGCCTCGGGCAGCGGGTAGGTGCCTTCCTGCTCGATGGGGTTTTGCGTCGCCATCACCAGGAACGGCTCGACGAGTTTGTACACCTTGCCGCCGGAGGTGACGGAATGTTCCTGCATGGCCTCGAGCATGGCCGACTGCGTCTTGGGCGTGGCGCGGTTGATCTCGTCGGCCAGCACGATCTGGCCGAAAATCGGTCCCGGCTGGAACTGGAACGTTCGCGACCCGGTGGCCTTGTCCTCCATGACCATGTTGGTGCCGATGATGTCCGCCGGCATGAGGTCGGGGGTGAACTGGATTCGCCGGAACTGGAGCGACAAGGCGCTCGCGAGCGTGCGCACCAGCAGCGTTTTGCCCAGGCCCGGCACGCCCTCCAGCAGCACGTGGCCGCCGCAGAACAGGCAGGTCAGCACGCCGTCGACGATGTCCGCGTGCCCGACGATCACCTTGGCCACCTCACGCCGCAGCAAGTCGAACATGGCCCGGAACTCCCGGCACTGAGCCTCAATCACCTGTGCGTTTTCTGACATAGTTTGTGTCTCCTACTGTGTTCGCTGAATTTCCGAGCAAGTCGTACAGCTAAGTTCGTAGTACGTAGTTCGTAGTTCGTAGGAAGAAAAGACAAGGTTCTTTCTAAGCAGTTTCCTACTACGTACTACGAACTCCGAACTACGAACTTTCTTTTCCGTGCATTCCATCACTGGCCTTGCGTTTGGCCTTGAGCAAACGGCCCATCGTCGAATCGTCATCCTGCTTGGGCGGCGCCGCCGGCGATTGCGATTGGCCTTTGGCCGGCGGACGTTCCGCGGCGGGCGGGGCCATCTGGGTCGTCGGTAATTCGCCGGCGGCGCCGGGGGCGGCGGCGAAATGCCGCGAGGCGACTTCCTTCGCGCGACTGTCCATCTGCTTGCGGACCTGGTCCCGCCGGGCCTGGAGTCGGTCGATGGTCTGGTCCTTCTGCTGGCCCTTTTTGGGCCAGGGCGCAAGGGCAATCAATCGCCGCGCGATGGCCCGCCAGTCCACCGCGATCCGGCGGACGGCCACGTCCAGCAGGAACACCGCCAACCAAAGCAGCGAGAGTTGCCTCGTCAGCGGCAACGCGGTTTCGGGGAACACGACTCCCTCGCGGTCGAACAGGTTGGCGGAGGCGGCGTCGCCCTGGATGATCCGCCCGCCGGTCATGGTTTTCAGTTCGGCCAGCAGCGGCGCGTTGTCTTCGAGGTCCTTGAATTCCGGCGCGTAGGGAACCGTGACGACGCTCTGGACCATCTGCCGGGCCGTTGAGCCGGGCTTGGTGTATTGCAGATTTAGCAGGTAGCCGCCGCTGCCTGCGGCCTCAAACACCGCGTGATATCGCCCCGGGCCAACCTGGTTGAGCGACAGTTCCTTGACGGCCATGTCGGGCGAAATGACCTCGCCTCCGATGCTTCCGAGCTGCGGAATGTTGCCACCCGACTCGGCCGTCTCGACGGTCACGTCCACGCGGCGGTCCTGCACGTCGGCGAAGATTTCGCAGTCCGAGGCCGTCGCGCTCTTTCCGCACCACCGCACCGCCTGCTCCCAGAACCCCTTGAAGTTGGACCACGCCGTCCACTGGGCCGCCCAGCGTGTGTCCACGCTGCTGGTGAAGGCCACCACTCGCCCCAGGCCGAACTGACCGGTCGCCAGCACCGGGTCGCCCAGCTTGCTCTTGAGCACGGTCTGACTAAGCCCGCTCCCCGGCCCGGTCAGCACGTAACCGTCCAGTTGCGGCAGCGCGGAAATGCCCTTGACCAGCTCGTTGACGGAGAAGCTGATCTTGGGCGTGAAGGTTTCCTCGACGATCAAGGCCCGGCGGACGACCTGGGCCTCCTTGATGAAGATCTGCGGCAGCTTGTTCGGGTCCGTGACCTCGTAGAACCGCCCCTTGGTGGCGGCCGCGATCTTCTGGAGGCTGATCTTGCAACTGGCGTCGTGCGCGAAGTAGGCCACGCCGGAGCAGGTGATGGCCGAGTCCTTGAGTTGTTTGAGCAACTGCGGGGAGGGCGGCGCGGGGTCGCCGTCGCTGATAATGATAATGTGTCTCTGGCCGGCTTTGGCGGCCATCAAGGCGGTGTAGGCGGCCTGCATGGGCGAACCGAAATCGGGCATGTCGCCCATGTCCATCTGGTCGATGGCCTTGGTGATGGCCCGCTTGTCGCCGAGCTCCTTGAGCGGATAAACCCAGTCGCCGGTTTTGGAGTTGGCATACGAGTAGCTCAAAACGCCGGCCATGTCCAGGCGGCTGAGCGTGTTGACGGCGGCCAAGGCGGTTTTCTTTCCCCACATGTTGCCGTCGGGCATCTCGCAGGCGTGCATGATGAGCACCAGCGCGCCCTTGGGCATCTGCTGCTTTTGCGGCGGGTCCAGGTCCACCGGCAGAATGGACGCTACAGGCGAGCCGATCCAACCGCCCGCGCCGAACGCGTGCGGGCCGCCCGTCATGATCAACCCGCCGCCCATGTCGCTGACGTAGCGGCAGAGCATGTCCTGCTGCTGGACCGAGAAGTCGCCGTTGTCCGAATCGCACAGGATGACGCAGTCGGTGTCCATCAGGTCGCTCAAGCGCGTGGGGAATTCCCTCGCGCGGATATAACGCACGTCGATCTTCGCCAATTGCAGGGCCGAGTTCAGCAACGTTCCAGGCAACTTGCCGTCCGAATCGGGCGAATCCACCAGCAGCACATGTCCGGCGCCGGCGACGAAGGTCATGGCGCTGGCGAAATTGTTCTGCGAAATCTCGTCCTGTCGCGGATCGTCGGGAATGAAGGTCGCCTCGAACTGCTGGAGGCCCCGCGTGCCCACCGGCAGCGAGACCGTCTTGACGTTGACGCCTTTATTCAGCACGACCGGCGCGTCGGTTCCGGTGGAATTCGGGTCCAGGTGAATCGCCGTGCCGTTGAGCGTCAGGTGCAGCAGACCATGCACGTTGTCGGAGGTGCTGTTGAGCACGAAACGCAGCGTGATGGTCTGGCCAGAATGGGCCTTCAGCGGTGCGGACAGGCGCTCGAACACCACCTCGTGCTCGTGTTTGTACCGCATGGGCAGCACGTCGATGGGAATGTGGTTGGCCGCCGCGGTGCGGGCGACCTCCTTGAGGTCACCGCTGGTCTCATTGCCGTCGCTGACCAGCAGAATTCGCGTGCCCGTGTCCGGCGGGGCGATGGCCAGCGCCATCTGCACGCCGCTTTCCAGGTAGCTCTGCTCACCGGTCAGGTTCGTGCTGCGGTGCTGCACGGTCAGTTCGCGGCTGGGCAGTTTGGCGATGCTGGCCGCCTCGGCAACGTCCACCACGGCCAACTGGTCGGTCGAAGCGTGGTGGCCCAGGGCCGCGTTCAGGTAGTTCACGCCCTGCTCTTGCAATTTGAGCGGGATGGACAAGCTGCGATCCACCACGGCCAGCACGGTCAGTTGCTCGCTCTTTTCCGCCATCATCGGCCGCGCGAGCAGCATGGCCAGAAGGCAGACAACCGCCGTCCGCAGCAGTAAGGCCGCGATGCGGCGCGGCAGCCACAGCGAGTTCAGGTTGCGCAGGCCGATCCAGACCATCGGCACGGCCAGCGCGCAGGCCGCCAACCACCAGGGCTGTGCGAAATAAAATGTGTAGGTGGCGATCATAGCTGCCACACCTGCCTGTGTCGCGGGCATCCTGCCCGCGTGTGGCGAGGGCGTCTCGCCCTCGTGTCTTGCGGGCATCTTGCCCGCATGTTTCGCGGCCGTCTGGGCCGCGTCCGAGTTCTACAACAACAGAAACAAAGGCAACAGCAAGACGCAGGCATGATGCCTGCGACACACGAGGCCAAGATGGCCTCGTCACACGCGGGCGAGACGCCCGCGTCACATTAAAGCTGCCACACCTGCAATCGATTATTTCCGGAATCGACGATGTACACGCGTCGCGAAGCGTCCACTGCGGCGGCCCAGGGAAACGCCAGTTGCCCTTTGTCGCGCCCGGCCGTGCCGAACGTGCCCAGGCTTGCTCCGTCGGGCGAAAGTATTTGCAACCGGTTGTTCCCGAACTCGCAGACCAGCAGCGTTCCGTCGGGCATCAGGGCCACGCTGTAGGGGTACCGAAGTTGCCCCGGTCCCGCTCCAATGCTCCCGATGTACGTTTCCAGTTTGCCGTCCAGATTGTACACGGCCAGGCGGTGATTGCACGCGTCGGCGACATAAAGTCGCGAGCGTTTGGCGTCCACGCAGATCGCGGCGGGCCGCTGGAACTGGTCGCGGTCCGGTCCGAACGAACCGAAGCTGCCCAGGAACTTTCCGGCCGTGTCGAAGATGCTCACGCGGTCGTTGCCGCCGTACTCGCTGACGAACATTCTGCCGTCGGGTGCGAACGCGATGTCGGTGGGATAGATGAACTCGCCAGGCCCGGTGCCGAACTTGCCCCATTGCCGCACGAGCTTGCCTGCCCGGTCGAAGACCATCACGCGGTTGTAATGCGTGTCCGCGACGTAGATGTTGCCGTCGGGCCCGACGGTCACGCCGGTTGGCCTGCCCTGTTCGGTCAGCGGCATCTGGATCGTCAGTTCGCATTGCCCCCGGATCGTGAGCACCTGCACGCGGCCGGTCTTGTCCACGGCGACGATCCTGCCGTCGGCGGTCAGGTCGATGGCGCGAGGATAAATGAACTCGCCCGGCCCGCGTCCGCCGGTGTTGTTGCCGATGACCGCGATGACGTTGACTTCACCCGTCGGGCGCTTCTGACAGCCGGGGAGCAGGGCGAACGCGACGAAGATGATGAATGACGGTAATAATGCGAAGGCGATTACGCTCCTGGGGTCGAATGAAAGAGTGGTTGGAACTGATGTCCGAATGCTGGATTCTTTCCTCGCAGAACGTCCTACGGCGCCGACAGGCAAGCCGACATGAGATTCAGTTTGCTTGTCGGCGTCGTTGGGATTGCCACGTGACATTATTATTATCATGGCGCCCCTCCGGCTTTCGTTCGACGGGAGCCTGGTGAGCGGAGCACACGCAGCATTGCCGCCGCCAGGACCGCCAGGGCGACGTAAATTCCCACGACGATCAGGCAGGATGCGACGGCCTGCTGCTGGCGGGCGAAGTGCATCTGGTCCAGCAACCGCTGGGCGAAATTCGGCACGCCGGGCGGCAGCAAGGGGATCGTCGCTGCGACTTCGGTCAGGCCCAACATCCAGACCAGCACCAGGCCGCCCAGCGCGAGCGTCCAGTGGCGGGGCAGATGGACCCACCGCCAGGCCTGGTACGCGCTCGCGCCATCGACCGCGGCCAACTCGGCGAGGTGGCGATCCTCACGGCTTCGCGTCAGGTGCAGCACGATCAACAACACCCCGGCAAACCGCGCCGCCAAACCAACCGAGACGATCAGCCAGCTTGATTTCCTGAATTCTGCAAGCCCCAACACGCCGCAGGCCTTGAACACTGCCGCCGCGATGACCGAACCCGGCAGCAGGGCGGCGGCGAAGATCGTGACGTACAGCACCGCAACCAGCCATCGCTGGCGCAGCAGAAAGGTCGGCAGGCACACGGCCATTGCCAGCAGCGCCGCCACGGCGGATATCGGCATGGAGCCGGGGCAAGTCAGGTCGAACCAGGGCGGCGAGGTGGTCTGGCCGAAGAGCAGGCCGTCCCGCTGCAAGCTCCAGAAATTGGCGAAGGGCGACAGATCCCGCAACGCCAGCACCAAGAGGCCCACCGGTGCAATCAGGGACACACAGACCAGCATCGCCACCACCAGCCATCGCCAGCGGTTTGATTTTGAGGAACCCTCGGATTCGATTCCCGCCGCCGGCTGGAGCGACCAGTCCTGGGTTTTGCGCCACAGCGGCAAGGCCACGACTAACGCGATGACGGTCAGTGGCCAGGCGGCGCGGGCGACCGTTTCGGGCGATTGCGTGCGGTCGAAGAGGACGGCCAACTCGGTGCCGACGGTTTTTATGCCGGCCAGGCTGAAGGCGGCAAACTCACCCAGCGTGAAGGTCAGGCAGACGCCGAACGCCAAAGCCAGCGGCTTGGCCAGCAGGGGCAGCGTGACGTGCAGAAATCGCGACGGTGCTGCGGCGTCGAGACGCGCGGTCTGCCAGACATCGGCATCGAGGCTTCGGAAGCCCTGCGCGATGAGCAGCGCCGCCAGCGGCCAGCACCATAGGCAGACGACCAGGCCCGAGGTGATCGTGCCTGCCAGTCGCGCCAGGCCGATGTCCTGCGTGGTGTATTGGCCGATGATCGTGGTCGGCGAGAGCAGCACCGACCACGCGAAATAAAGCACATACTGAGGCAGCACCAGGTTGGCCAGCAGGATCGTCAGCAGCAGACCCTGGTGGCGACGGGAGGTGCCCAGAAGCCTGCCGGGAATGTAACCCAGAACGGTGCCGATTGCGGCGACGACGGCGGCTATGCCAAGTGAATGCAGAGTCAGCGACAGGAAGTCCATGCCCATCGCCGCCGGCGCGATCGCAGGCGTGCGCGCCGGCCAAAGGTAGAGCGCCGCCAGGGGGAACAGAATGATCGCCGCCCACGGCAGGAGCGTCAGCAGTTTGATGCCGTGTAGCATGGGCGTCCCGCCCATGTGTGACGCGGGCGTCTCGCCCGCGTGTGTCGCGGACATCTTGTCCGCGTCTGACGAACCTGGATCGGACGCGGGCGAGACGCCCTCGCCACACGCGGGCGAGACGCCCTCGCCACACGCGGGCAAGATGCCCGCGTCACAACGGACGGAATCTCGCCGGGTATCGCTCAACGGAGGATTTCCTCCGACTTGCGGATGGCCAGGTCAAGCTGATCGGCGATGGCGGCGTAGTCGATCGGCAGGGCGTCGTCGATCGGGATCATGTACTTGCCAAACTCGGCGGGG
>CAZYDC010000289.1:0-6796 GCA_964646065.1 uncultured Planctomycetaceae bacterium
CGCGGGCAAGAGCGCGATGTTCCCGCTGCACATCTGGCTGCCCGACGCGATGGAAGGCCCGACGCCCGTGTCGGCGCTCATTCACGCGGCGACGATGGTGGTGGCGGGCGTGTACCTGGTGGCCCGCATGTTGCCGGCGTTCGCGGCCGGCGCGGACGCCCTGCTGGTGGTCGCGTACGTCGGGGCGTTCACCAGCCTGTTCGCGGCGATGATCGGCGTCACGCAGGACGACATCAAACGCGTGCTGGCGTTTTCCACGCTCAGCCAACTGGGCTACATGATGCTCGCCCTGGGCGTGACCTCGGTGGAAAATCCGCTGGGCTACACGGCCAGCATGTTCCACCTGTTCACCCACGCGTTCTTCAAGGCCCTGCTGTTCCTCGGGGCCGGCTCCGTCATCCACGCGGTGCATAGCAACCTGATCTGGGAGATGGGCGGGCTCCGCAAGAAAATGCCGATCACGCACCTGACCTTCGCGGCCGCCACGCTGGCCATCGCGGGCATCTTCCCGTTCGCGGGCTTCTTCTCCAAGGACGAAATCCTGGCCTCCGCCTTGCACAGCGGGCACTACGTCATCTACGCCGTCGCGATTCTGGTGGCCGGGCTGACCGCGCTGTACATGTGCCGCATCTACTTCGTGACGTTCTGGGGCGAGCACCGCAGCGAGCACGCCCATCACGCCCACGAGGCCCCCGCCGTCATGTGCATTCCGCTGGTCGTGCTGGCGGTCCTGAGCTGCGTGGCGGGCTTCCTGCCGCAGATCTTCGGCACGACGTTCGGCGACTTCTTCGCCGGCCAGCCCTGGCCCGGCGGACACGAGGAGCACGCCGGAATCGACCTGGCCATCGCCGTTCCGGCCACGTGCGCGGGCCTCGTCGGCATCGCCCTGGCGTGGTTCTTCTACGCCGGCAAGCACGACCGCGCCGAACGGGCCGCCAAGGCCCTGGGCGCCGTCCATCGCACCGTCAAACAAAAGTTCTACATCGATGAAGTATATCTGTTCGTCACCCACAGGCTCATCTTCGCGTGCGTTTCCCGCCCGGTGGCGTGGTTCGACCGCAACGTTGTGGACGGCGGAGTAAACCTGGTCGGCTGGATGACACGGATGACCGGCAGCGAGACCCGGCGTTTGCAGACCGGGCAGGTCCAGACGTACGGCCTGTGGTACGTGGCCGGAGTGCTCGTCCTGCTGCTGGTGCTCTGGGCCTCGTTCCGATGAGAAGGGTGGCATGGCGACGTTGTTTGTCGCCATGCGCACCGGCATGACTTGGCGCATGGCGACAAACAACGTCGCCATGCCACCCAAAGAATTACGTCAGAGAGTGAGAATTATGGGTCTGTTGAGTTGGTTGATCGCGATTCCGTTTCTGACCGCGTGCGCGGTGGTGGCCACGCCCGCGCGCAAGTGGAAGTTGATCCGCTGGATCTCCGCCGTCGGATGCGGCATCCACCTGCTGCTCACGGCCGCGATGACCTGGACCTACTGGCAGGCGGCCGGGCCTCACATGGCCGACATGAAGACCGCCCTGTTCAGCAAGCTCTACCTGGTCGAGAAAGTGCCCTGGTTCGAGTCGCTGGGCATCCAGTATTTCGTCGGCGTGGACGGCATTTCGGTGGCGATGGTCATCCTGACTTCGATCATCATTTTCACGGGCGTGCTGGCGAGCTGGGAGGTCAAGGAGCGCCCCAAGGAATTCTTCGCCCTGCTGCTGACGCTGGTGTGCGGCGTGTTCGGCGTGTTCCTGAGCTTCGACCTGTTCCTGTTCTTCATGTTCTACGAGCTGGCGGTGCTGCCGATGTACCTGCTGATCGGCATCTGGGGCACCGGGCCCAAGGAATACGCGGCCATGAAGCTCACCCTGATGCTCCTGGTGGGCAGCGCCTTCGTGCTGGTGGGCATGTTCGCGATGTACCACGCCCCTGCCGTCACGCTCGACGACGCGGGCAAGGTCATCGACGCCGTCGCAAAGCCGCTGCACACCTTCGACCTGGAAAAGCTCTCGCACGCCCACTTCGCCAGCGCCCTCCAGCGATGGGTCTTCCCGATGATCTTCGTGGGCTTCGGCGTCATCGGGGCGCTCTACCCGTTCCACACCTGGAGCCCCGACGGCCACAGTTCGGCCCCCACGGCCGTGTCCATGCTCCACGCGGGCGTGCTGATGAAACTCGGCGGTTACGGCGCCCTGCGGATCGGCGTGTACCTGCTGCCCGAGGGCGCCACGATGTGGGGCATGTTCTTCATGGTCCTCACGACCATCAACATCCTTTACGGTTCGCTGGGCGCCATCATGCAGAAGGACCTGAAGTACTTCACCGCCTATTCGTCGGTCAGCCACTGCGGGTTCGTGCTGTTCGGCGTGGCGGCGTTGAACCTGATGGCCTTCAAGGGCACGGTCATCCAGATGTTCAGCCACGGCATCATGACCGGGCTGATGTTCGGCCTGATCGGCATGGTGTACGGGCGCACGCACACGCGGAACATTCCCGAAATGGGCGGTCTGGCCAAGGTCATGCCCTGGCTGTCCACGATGTTCTACATCGCGGGCCTGGCGAGCCTGGGCCTGCCGGGCCTGGCCGGCTTCATCGCCGAGTCGCACGTGTTTCTGGGCGGATTCTTCGGCAACGCATGGACCCCCCGCCCCGTGACCATCATCCTGACGATCCTCGCCACGATGTCCATTGTGGTGACGGCCGTGTACGTGCTGCGAGGCTTGGCCAAGGTGTTCCAGGGCCCCATCACCGACCCGCACTTCGAGAAGCTCACCGACGCCACGTTGCCCGAGAAGCTCTCCACCGGAATCCTGGTAGCCGCGCTGGTCTTCGTGGGCGTGGCACCCTGGTTTTTCATCGACCTGATCGAGGGCTCGCTGATGCCCATGGTGAACCGTCTGGGCGCGTTCTCGGCCTTGCATTGATCCTCGACAACAAAGAAACAACTTTGCCGCGAATGACGCGAATAACGCGAAAAAAGAACCTAATGAACGGAAACAGCAAAAAACAACCCGGACGCGAAAACAGCAAAGAGGAACGCCGTCTCTTTGCCATGTCTTCGTTGTTTTCGCGTCAGTTGTTTCTTCTTCGCCGTTTACCTTTTTCGCCGTTGTTGTTTTCGCGTGATTCGCGTAATTCGCGGCTAAGCTTTTTGGGAATTGCGCGCGGAGGTTTGAAGATATGCTGATGTTGCCCGAAATCGTGGTGATCCTGGCAGCCTTCACGGTGCTGATCGCGGACCTGCTCCTGGACGAGCGCCGCCGCGCGGCGCTGGCGCCCATCGCCATGGCGGGCTTTGCGGCCGCCCTGGCCGCCCTGCTCGCGACGCCGCAAACCGGCGAAATGTTCGGCGGACGGTTCGGAATGGACGCCGTCGCCTGGTGGTTCAAGGTCGTCTTCCTCCTGGCCGGACTGATCACCGTGGCGATCTCGCGGGACCTGCTGGACGGCCGCGTGGCCGTTCGGGTCCGCGGCATCGGCTTCCGCGGCGAGTTCTACGCCATGCTCATGCTGACCGTCTGCGGGATGATGTACCTGATTTCCTCGCGCGACCTGGTGACGCTGTACGTCAGCCTGGAGCTGGCGACGATCCCGCTGTTCGCGTTGGCGGCCTGGCAGCGCGACAACGTGCAATCCGGCGAGGCCGGGCTGAAGTACGTCATCATCGGCGCGCTGGCCTCGGCGTTTATCCTGTACGGGCTGGGCATCATTTACGGCCTGACCGGGCAGATGGATTTAACGGCCATCCACCACGCGCTGCAACCCTCGCCGGCGTTCTGGCTGGCCGCGGCGCTGGTCATGGCCGGCGTGGGGTTCAAGCTCACGATCGTCCCCTTCCACATGTGGGCCGCCGACGTCTACGAAGGCGCGCCGATCCCCGTGACCGCGTACCTGTCGGTCGCATCCAAGGCGGCAGGCTTGGCGTTCGTGTTCCAGGTCTTTTTCCGCATGATGGGCGGGCAACTGGGCCAGTGGGCCACCATCGTCGCCGTCCTTGCCGCACTCACCATGACCGTCGGCAACGTCGTCGCCATCGTCCAGCAGAACATAAAACGGTTCATGGCCTTCTCCGCCATCTCCCAGGCCGGATACATCATCCTGGGCTTCCTTGGGCCCTCCGCCGAGGGCGTCCCGGCCATGCTGTTCTACATGCTCGTCTACGTCCTGACCAACCTGGCCGTCTTCGCCTGCATCATCTGGTACGCCAACCACACCGGCCGCGAGCAGATCAAGGACTATCGAGGCCTGTCCCGGACCAACCCCCTGATGGCCCTGGCCATGATGATCGCCCTGTTCAGCCTGGCCGGAATCCCGCCGCTCTCCGGCTTCGTCGGAAAATTCTTCCTGTTCAGCATCGCCTCCAGGGCCGGCTTTAACTGGCTGGTCGCCGTCGCCGCCGTCAACTCCACCATCTCCCTCTACTACTACCTGCGAATCGTCCGCCAGATGTACATCGAGCCGGCCTTCGAAGGCGCCCAGCGTCTGCCCGTAAACTCGCCCATGATCGCCACCGTTTCGGTCCTCTCGCTGGGCGTGGTGACACTGGGCATCATCCCCTCCTTCTACCAGGTCATCCACCAGCAGACCATCAACTGGTTGCCGATGCTGGGAAAGTGATTCTTGGTTCGTAGTGTCGCCGTAAGGCGATTCTTCTCCGAATCGTTCGATACAAAAAGAAGCCCCTTACGGGGCCACTACAAACGCAGAAGGTTACAAAAATGTAACGCTGACGTGTCACAAAAATCCGACGAAAGATTTTTTCGGACTATTTTCAAATAATTCTGAAAATCGAGATGTGGCCCGACAAGGACTTATGAAACGGGGTTCGTTTTCAAAGTCTGAATTCTAGGAATCAGTCGCAAAAAGCGCCCTATATATAGAGGGACGTGTTTTTTTTCGCGTCCCTCGCGCGGGCTCGATAGGAGCGCGCGGATGCGTTTTTTGACATCTGAATATGAGAGGTCGCAACCCGAGGCCGAATGATCCCCCTCGCCCGGGTGCATCACGATTTCCGGTAAACGGTTTCGGATTTCAGGATTACTACATCTGAATCCTCTGAATCCGTTCATCCGGTAATCCCGCTCCACGAACCTGGTGCGGCGGATCGCCACCGGCTGCCATACGCCTCGAAAAAAACGCCAGAGCGCGAAAAAACGGCCGCTGAATTCATAAGACGCTGCACACGCTGTGCTTATGATTTCAAGGCCCCGATAAAGTCGGGCAGAATAGGTTCCAGTCGGGCAGTACGGGTTTCCCGTTGGGCAGAGCGAGTTCCCGGTCGGGCAGGACCGGTTTCCGGTTGGGCAGAATGAGCTCCGAATCGGGCAGGGTCGAACGAGCCGGCCAACCCCGGGCCGCCTGTGGTTAGCTTGTGGGATGTCACTGCCCCGGCATGCCGCCCATGCCGCCGTGTCCGTGGTTCGACGACGGCTGCGTCGCCGCCTTGGCCCACTTGGCCAACTGCTCTTTCTGCTCCGGCGTCAGCAGGTCCATAAATTTTTTGTGGGCTTTCTCGAAGATCTCGGCCTTGGCCTTTGAATCCGTGAGGTCCTTCAGTTCCGCCATGTTCTTGCCGTATTCCTGGCAGACGCCCTGGAAACTCTTCTCCTGCTCGTCGGTGAACTTGATCTTGACCATCAGCAATGTCATGGACACCATTTTCCGGAAGCCCAAGGCGTGGATTTTGACTTTCTGCTCCGGCGTCAGCAGGGCCATGACCTCGTAGTCGGTCTTGCCCGTGAGATCGCTTATCTTCCTCTTCTGCTCGTCAATCGCCGCGAACAGCTTTTTGGCCTTCTCGAAGTCGTCGACCTTGTAGGCGGCGGACAATTCCTGATGCAGTGCCATCGCCTTCTCGTAGGGCCCCTTAACGGCCGCGAGCAAGGCGGCGACCTTCTCCTTGACCTTGCCCTTCTGCTCGTCGCTGAGCCCGAGATCGGCCACCAGCGAGGCGTACCGCCCGTATTCCGAAACCGGCTGCGACGAGGGCCCGGAGGCCGGCTGCGTCGCGGAACCGTGCCCCGGCGGCATCGTCATGCTCTGGGCCTTTGCCGATGCCGCGATCATGCCGATAGCCAGAACCACAACGGCCGCATACAGGTATCTGCTCACTGCTTTTCTCCAAAGGTCGAATTCCATTCCAGACTATTTTAACATAGAGAATGGGCGTTCTTGACATAGAACTTCACGTCGAGGTCGTCGACTCGTCCGTCCTCTTGCAGTTCTCAGCCACTCACGAATGATCCGACGGCGCTGGAGAACTTATGAACAAGAGCCTGGCCTTACTTGGCCCGCCCCAGGGACACGCCCAGCAGTCCGGGAATGCCTTCGTTTCGGCCCTTCACTTCCAGCGAGGCGATCGGCTTGTCCGGGTGCGGGTTCTTCCACAGCACCATCCAGACGGTGACGTGGACAAACTGCGGACTGGCCACGCTGGCGGCCGGCAGGATCAGGCCAAGGGCCGGGTCGTATTTCACCTCGGCGGCCTGGTCCGGGGGCGTGGTCCAGTCCAGGATGTTCTTGCCGCCGATGACGGGGATTTCCACCTTCGTGCCGTCGGCATAGTGGATGACGTAGGTGGCCTCCTCGGCGTCGTGGTCGATCCATCCGCCGGAGTGCAGGAACGCCAGCACGTCCGCCATCGTTCCCTTGGAGTTGTTGGCGGACAGGTCGGCCTTGCCCTTGAGGTCCACCTTGCCGCCGTCGGGCAGGTTCTGGCTGGGGCGATGCTTGTTCTTCATGATGAAGCAGGCGTTGCCCTTGGCCACGCGGAAGGCCACGTCGTTCCAGGTGTAGTCGCCGGCCT
>CAZYDC010000290.1:0-6785 GCA_964646065.1 uncultured Planctomycetaceae bacterium
AAACCGCATCTGCCTGAAACACTACACTAGGGTAACTTTGGCCCGCCAGAGCCGTTGCACGCGGAAGGGGGGCGCAACGAGATTGGCTCGCGAACATCCCCCGTGTGCAACGCGCCCCTGAAGACAGGGGCTAAGTTGCACGCTCTACGACTGCATCCTCACCATTCCACTTCACCGTCGCCGGAAATATGCTATCATCCACTGGTCGCGGATCGGGCGTTCCCGGCCGGGCATGGTAAGGAGAAATGGTATGTTCCATCGCGCGTTGGCGGCTGCGGCCGTGGTGCTGGGCATGGCGGCTTGTCTCCAGGCCGGTCAGCCGGGGGAGAAGGCCAAGGGACCCGAGTTCAAGACCAAGGGGTTCACGCTGGTGGTGGGCAAGCTCAGGAGTTCCGCCGACGTTGATTTCGGTCAGACCGAGAAGACCAAGTATACGATCCAATGGGAAGGCTCGATGGAAGTGCCCGCGCGGCACGACCTGGACGTGGTGGCCGTGGAGAGCCGCCTGCACATCGCGGCGCTGGTGGACGACAAAGGGGCCGACATGGCGGTCAAGGCTGCCGGCCCGGGCGCGACGGTGCAGCACAACGCCATTATCGAGCAGGTGGGGCAGATCGAGCTGCCGCGGACCGACCTGCCGCGCGACGCCTCGGCCATCGGCAGCCTGACGGCGGAGGCGGTGATCGTGCTGGCCCAGAAACGCGACAAGTTCAAGCTGCCCGCTGTCGTCATGGAGGATTTCAAGGACGTCGGGAACGACATCTTGGTCCGCATCACCAGCCTCCAGATGAACACCAGCCGCGAACTGACGGTGGTGCTGGACTACAAGCGCCCCGAGGCGAACACCACCGCCCCGTTCATCGAGAAGATTTACGCGCTGGACCCCAAGGGCGCCGTGCTGGGCGGCGGCCGATGGACCGAGGGCGACCCGTTCGGAAAAACCGGAAAGTGGACGGCAAAGTTCAAGCTCTCCGGCGACCAGGTGCATCAGTCCCTGCGATTCGACGTGGTGACGCAGAGCGAGGCCCGCAGCCTGAGCTTCGAGGTCAAAAAGATCTTCAGGCGGTAAAAAAAAGAAAATGAACCACAAAGGCACGAAGACACGAATTTAAACAACAAAGAATTTGAATCATGCTGAACTTTGTGCCTTCGTGCCTTCGTGGTTAATGTTGTTTCACCGGAACACAACCGGTGCGGAGTGGTTAAACCCACAGGCCCGGTTTGTCTTTAACAGAACGTAGCATGGGCATCTTGCCCATGAGTCTCACGGGCGTCCCGCCCGTGTGCATGTTGCAGAGCATGGGCAAGATGCCCATGCGACTCACGGGCGAGACGCCCGTGCTACGGCATTATTCGGACAGGATGAATATGAAACTTCGGAAAGCGGTTTTCACGGCGGTATTTGGTCTGGTGGTCGCGGCGATCGTCGTGGCCTTGCCCGGCGTGTTCGGCGGATGCGAGAAGCCGGTGGTTCCGGGCGTGCAGGCCCGCGTCGATTCGGGCAAGGGCTACCGCTCGCCGTACGACGTGGCGTTCGGCGGCCAGGGGATGCTGGCCGTTTCGGACCGCACGCTGGGCGAGCTGGTGCTGATCGATGCGGCCGGCGCGAAGGTCGCGCACCGCGTGACGCTCAAAGGCGAGCCGACCGGCGTGACGTGGTCGGCCGACAATAAACATGTATACGTGTCGCAGTTCGGCGCGGGCAGCGTGGCCGAGGTGGACGCGGCATCCGCGAAGGTCTCGCGCACATTCGCCGTGGGGCAATACCCGGCCGGGCTGGCGCTGGCGGCCAAGCGCGGCCTGCTGCTGGTCGCGGAATCGGGCAACGACCGCCTCGCGGCGATCGACCTGGCCACCGGCAAGACCCGGGCGACCGTTCCCCTGACGTGCGATCCTCAGTTCCTTGCCGTGACGCCGGATGAATCGCTGGCGGTGGTGACGAACCTGCGCCCGGTGGGCGACGCCACGCTGGGCGACCACGCGGCCACCGTGAGCCTGGTCGATCTGGAGAAGTTCTCGGCCCGGACCGTGACGCTGCCCTCGGGCGGAATCAACGTTCGCGGGGTCAAGGTTTCGCCCGACGGCCGCTGGGCGTACGTCGTGCATACGCTGGGCAAGTTCATGCTGCCTACCACGCAACTGGACCGCGGTTGGGTCAACACCAACGCGATGAGCGTGATCGACCTCAAGGCCGGAACGGTGTATTGCACAATGCTGCTGGACCTGCTTTCCGAAGGCGCGTGCGACCCGTGGGGCATGGCGATTTCCAAGGACGGACGCACGCTGTGGGTGACGCTGGCCGGGGCGCAGCAGGTGGCCAAGGTGGACCTGGGGCGGCTGCATCCGCTGCTGGAAGGAAAGATTCCCAAGGCCGGCACGGCCAACCTTTCGCCGGCCGACGAGGAGTTCGCCAAGAAGCTGGCGCTTCTGGAACCCTACAAGAATTCCGGTGTGCAGAACACGTGGTTTGACGTCGCGGCCGACCCGTCCAAGCGGACGCTGCTGGCCAACGACCTGACGGCGTTGCCGGTGGCGGACGTGCTGACCCGCGTGAGCGTAGGCCAGGGCGTGGGCCCGCGCGGCGCGGCCATTTCGCCCGACGGTTCCCGCCTGGCGGTGGCCGGCTATTACTCCGGGCAGGTGCTGCTCTTGGACCCCGTCACGCTGGCGGTGGCCTCGCGCGTGGACCTTGGACCCAGCCGCGCGATCGACGAGGCGAGGCGAGGCGAGATGATCTTCCACGACGGGACGTACTGCTTCCAGCACTGGCTGTCTTGCTCGAGCTGCCACCCCGACGCGCGGGCGGACGGAAACAACTGGGGCCTGCTCAACGACGGCATCGGGAATTATAAGAACACCAAGAGCATGCTCTTCGCTCACCGCACTCCGCCGCTGATGGCCCGCGGTGTCCGGGCCGACATGGAAGCCGCGGTGTCGGCCGGATTCAAGTTCATCCTCTTCCGCCAGCCCAACGACGGGGACGTTTCGGCCGTGCAGGCCTACCTGCGCTCGCTGACCCCGCTGCCCAGCCCGCACCTGGTCGCCGGGAACCTGAGCGAACAGGCCCGGCGGGGAAAGGCGGTTTTTGAAAACGGCCAGGTGGGTTGCGCTCGCTGCCACAGCGGAGAGTTGCTGACCAACCTGAAGATTTACGACGTGGGCACGCGAAACGCCAACGACTCCTCCGGGCAGTTTGTCACGCCCATGCTGGTGGAAATGTGGCGGACGGCCCCGTACCTGCACGACGGTTCCGCCGCCACGATGCGGGAAGTGTTGACCACGCGAAACGCCGGCGACAAGCACGGCGTGACCTCGCACCTGACCAAAGAGCAGATCGACGACCTGGCGGAATATTTGCTGTCCCAGTAGCCCAAGGTCGGGTGTCGTGTCGGGTGCCATGCCCAAGTCTGCGCGGGCATGTCTGCGACCCCGAGGTTACCTGTGGGCTCGGACATGCCCGCGCAGACTTGGGCATGGCACCCGACAGGGCACCCGAATAGAGGACGGAGTCCAACATGAAACCAGCAGTTTGGTTGATGATGATGGCGTTGTTTGCGGCGGCGATTTGGGCGGCTGCGTCGGCGACCGCTTCCAATGCGCCTGCGGCACCCGGTCCGGCGGCCGCATCGCCCGCGACCGCGTTTGAACCTTCTCAAGAGGCGTGGCAGAAGCAGATCGAGGCCGATTGGCTGGTGCAGTTGCGGCTTCGCGGTCTGGGCGAAAACCCGCCTGGCAGGACTGCGACGCAGGACGACGCGGCCGGCGCGGTGGACGGCGTCAAGAACGGGCGATGGGGTTTCATGGCCGACGGCGCCGGCGGCCCACCCTGGTGGCAGGTGGACCTGGGCAGTTCCCGGGCGCTGGCGCGAGTGGTGATCTACAATCGTTGCGACACCTGCTCCGAGCGGGCCGCCAAGATCGCGGTTTTGCTGGGCGACGACGGAAAGACCTGGAAGCAGGTCTACCAGCACGACGGCACGGTATTCTACGGCGTCAAGGACAACAAGCCGCTGGTGGTGGACCTGAAGTCCGCCAAGTCGCGATTCGTCCGCCTGCAAATACCCGGCGACCTGCTGCACCTGGACGAGGTCGAGGTGTATGGGGCCGATCAGCCCAACGTGAACATCGCACTGAATCGGCCCGCCGACCAGAGCGGCGTCTGCCAGTGGTCGAGCCAGTGGCATCCGGCCTTGAACTTTGCCGAGGCGGCGCGGGACGTAATCGATCGCGGCCGCAAGCTCGCGCAACAACGCCGCGGCGAAGGCGTGGACCCGTCGGCGGCCCTGGCGCAACTGGACGCCGCCGCGGGCAAGCTGGCCGCCCTGCCGCCGGCGGCCTCCGAGGCCGACCAGCGAGCGGTCTACTTCCAGGCCCGCTGGGCCGTGCGCAAGCTGATCTTCGCCAGTCCGCTGCTGAACTTCGACCGCATGTTGTTCGTTCAGCGCGCGCCGGGAACGTACTCCCACATGTCCGATCAGAATTACGGTTGGTGGAGCCGGCCCGGCGGCGGGCTGTGCTTCCTCGAAGGCTTCCGCCAGGACCGTCCGCGAATGCGGATACTCCAGCCGATGCCGCAACCCGGCAGCTACAATTACCCCGAAGTTTCCTATGACGGCAGGAAGATCCTGTTCTCCTGGTGCCGCTACTATCCCAGCCTGTCCGCCGACGGTGACAAGTTCGACAAGGCCCATCTCAGCGCGGACGGTTTCTATCACCTCTTCGAGATCAACCCCGACGGCAGCGGCCTGCGGCAGCTCACGTCCGGCAAGTACGACGACTTCAACGGCCGCTACCTGCCCGACGGTCGCATCCTGTTCCTCTCGACGCGGCGCGGGCAGAGCCTGCAATGCGACCGCGCCTCCGCGGCCGCCAGCAAGTCCGGCGCCGCCACCGACTGCTACGTCCGCTGCGGCGGCGGGCCTTCCCGCCCGGTGGCCGTCTACACGCTGCACACCATGAACGCCGACGGCGGCGACCTGCGACCGATCTCCGCGTTCGAGAGTTTCGACTGGACCCCCTCGGTCGCCGCCGACGGCAGAATCCTCTATTCCCGCTGGGACTACGTGGACCGCTCCAACGGCCCATACGAAAAACTCTGGTCCACCAATCCCGACGGCACCAGCCCGCAGAGCGTCTGGGGCATGGACAGCACCTGCCCCAACAGCACCTTCGAGCCTCGCAGCATTCCGGGCTCGCGGAAGATCGTCTTCATCGGCTCGGCGCACCATTCCATCACGGCCGGCCCGCTGGTCCTGCTGGACCCCAACGTCGCCAGCGACAGCCACGCCTCGCTCACCCGCCTGACGCCCGAGGTCTGCTACCCCGAGGCGGTGGGCTATCCGCTTTCCTACTTCGCCAACCCCTGGCCGTTCTCGGAGCAACTGTTCCTGACAAGCTGGAGCGACCAGCCGCTGCAATTCGAGGGCGGCGTGAACCCGGCCAACGCCTCGGGCGTGTACCTTTTCGACGCGGTGGGCGGCCTGGAGTTGCTCTATCGCGACGCGGCGATTTCGAGCATGTACCCCATGCCGCTGGCCCCGCGGCCGGTGCCGCCGCAGCACGCCGACGCCACCACGGCCGAGGACGAGGGCAAATTCCTGCTGCTGGACGTGTACTCCGGCATGCCGGACGTGAAGCGAGGCAGCGTCAAGGCCCTGCGGATCGTCGCCGTGCCCGCCAAGACGCACCCATCCCAGGAATACCCCCACATCGGGGTCACGGGCGAAAATCCGGGCAAGCTGGTGCTGGGCACCGTTCCGGTCAACGCGGATGGTTCGGCCTACTTCCGCGCGCCCTCGGGCGTGAACGTGTTTTTCCAGGCGCTGGACGGCGATGGCATGGCCATCCGCACCATGCGGACGATCACGTATCTCCAGCCCGGCCAGACGCTCTCGTGCGTGGGCTGCCACGACTCCCGCAACAACGCCCCGCCCAACTCCCGCCCGCTGGCCCTGAACTCCGACCCCTCCAAGCTGCGCGCCGCGCCCGAGGGCAGTTGGCCGATGCGGTTCGACCGCCTGGTCCAGCCGGTGCTGGATTCCAACTGCGTTAGCTGCCACAAGCCCGGCGGCCAGGGCGCTAAGCTCGACCTGACCGCCGCCAACGCCTGGAAAAATCTCGTCGCCGCCGGAAAACCCTCGATCTCCGAGCAGGTGCAGACGCATTATTACACCCCCTCGATGCCCGGCAAAACCGTCGCTCGCGACGGTTATCTTTTGGCCATGCTCAAGGCCGGCCATCACGGCATCAAACTCGACGACCCGAGCATGAGGCGGCTGATCCTGTGGCTGGACCTGTACGCCCAGAACCGCGGCGCCTTCAGCGACGAGCAGGAAAAAGCCGAGATCGACCTTCGCAAAAAATGGGCGCCCATGCTGGAAGAATGAAGAGCGTAGGGCGTGAAGCGTAGAGCGTAACAGCGAAGAAAAGACAACAGCAAAGAATCTACAGAAGCCAGAGCCCGCGTGGATCAAACGATCCCGCGGGCTCTGGCTGTTTCTTCGCCGTTACGCTCTACGCTTCACGCCCCACGCTCTACGTTCTTCCCGCGTCGTACACCTTGCGGTTTTCGCGGATGGCCTTGCGGACGAACCATTCGCGGTCGCGGCGGAGTTGGTATTTCTGGTCTCGCCACTGGTCGAGCGGGCAGGGGACGAAACCGGGGGAATCGGCGCCCGGCTGCTTGGCCAGCGTGGCCTTGCCCGCCAGGAGGATCGAGAGGGCCTCTTGGTATCCTGGGTCGGAGCGGTTTGGGAAAATCGCCAGGGCCGGGCTGAGGTCAGGCC
>CAZYDC010000291.1:0-2952 GCA_964646065.1 uncultured Planctomycetaceae bacterium
ATCTGTTATGTGGCATGACCTTCGATTTTCCACCACTTAAATTGGATGAGAACCGAAAATAAGAAGACGAAGAAGAAGAAACAGCAAACCAAAACCGCAAAACTCTCACTCCGACTTATGCAATATCGCGCCAAAGATCTTCATAACTTCAGTCGACTCCTGAACCAGCCGCGCTCGCTCCGCTTCGACGGAGGGTTCCGGTCCTATGTACACCAACTTGAGCCAGTAGCGACTCTCCTTGGCCTCCTTGCGACTGATCTTTATCCGCATGCAAAAGTCCTTCTTGCTCAAGGACTCATTGGCCTCTATATAATTTGCCCCAACCGATCCTGACGACCTGATCAACTGTCGCCTGTCTTCCTGATTGGCGAGGGTCCGAGGTAGAGTCTTCACGAAGGCTCGGCATCGTTTAGCGAACTCGAACGTCCGATCCTCCAAGTCAAAATGTTTGCCGCTAGGAGTTTGGGTCATTGTTGTTTTGCCGTTTGGTGCTTGTTTCGTGTTTTGTTTTTCGAGTTTCGTGCTTCCTGCTGCTATTAAGACTTCCCTTCATATTCCTTAATTCGTTTGGCCGCAAGCAGACAGGGCCGGCGAGTGATAATCACGGTCAGGTCGTCCAGGGCCAGGCTTTCCGCTATGGTGGTCTTGACGGCCTGAGGGTCCTTGATCGGGTCGATGACGATCACGCGTTGGACGCCGATGGCCCGGATGACGTCCTCGATAACCACTTGGTGCGTGGGCTTGTGGTCCAGCGTGCGGCCGGTGCCGGGGTGCTCCTGCATACCCGTCATGGCCGTGATTCCGTTGTCCAGGATCATCAGCACAAAACCCGTCGCCGGGCGATTGTAAACCATGTCCATCAACCCGGTCAGGCCGCTGTGCAGAAACGTGCTGTCGCCCAGGACGCCGACGACCTTGCGGGCCTGTTCCTCGGGCAGCACGTGCCTCAGCCCCAGCGCCACGGTCAACCCGGCGCCCATGCACACGCAGGTGTCGATCGCCCCGAACGGCGGAAGCGCGCCCAGCGTGTAGCAACCAATGTCGCCGGTGACGATGCAGCCCAGGTCGCGCAAGGCCTCGAAGGTGACGCGGTGCGGGCAGCCAGGGCACAGTTGCGGCGGCTTGCCCGCGGGCGGGTCCACCTCGGGCGAAAGGTCGTCGGCAAGGATTCGCCGCACGCGGTCCACGTTCAGCTCGCCGAAGCGGAACATCTCCGGTTTGCCATGCACCTTCAGGCCGGCGGCGAGGATCGCGTCGGCGAGGTACGGATCGCCCTCCTCGATGACGACGCATCGCTGGACTCCCTGGACGAATTTGCGGATCAGGTTCATCGGCAGCGGATGCGTCAGGCCAAGCTTGAGGATTTCGGCCTGGGGCGCCGCCTCGCGGGCGTGCATGTAGGAAATTCCGGAGGCGATGATGCCCAGCTTCCCGCCTTCGCCGGGCGGGGCCGGATCGATGCGGTTGAGCGAGCAGGCTCCGTCCAACGTCGGCCCCTCAGTTGTGGGTGGCGGCCATCCCTGGCTGACACCTCCGGACGCGGCGGCCAAGGATGGCCGCCGCGCAATACAGGTGTCGCCCCAGGCGGACAGGTCGGCCAGCTTCTGCCGCAACCGTTTGTGGAGCAGGCGCGAGTTGACGGGCATGACCACGCGAGAGTCGGTGTCGCGAACGTAGTTCGGCGGCGCGGCGGGCGGCCAAGGCGCGCCCGGAACGACGACCGATGTCGAGTGGCAGACCCGCGTGGTCATCCGCAGCAGGAAGGGGACGTGGAATTTTTCGGACAGCTCGATGGCGGCCCGCGTGAAGTCGTAGCACTCCTGCGAGTCGGAAGGTTCGACCATCGGCATTCCGGCCGCGACGGCGTAGCGGCGGTTGTCTTGCTCGTTCTGGCTGGAGGACATTCCCGGGTCGTCGGCGGACACGACGATGAACGCCCCGGTCACGCCGGTGTACGTGGACTCGAAGAACGGGTCGGCCGCGACGTTCAGGCCGACGTGCTTCATCGTGACGATCGTGCGGGCGCCGGCGAAACTCGCGCCCAAAGCCACCTCCAGGGCGACCTTCTCGTTGGGCGACCACATGGCCCGGCCGCCCAGGGCGCTGAAATACTCCAGAATCTCCGTCGAGGGCGTGCCGGGGTATCCGCACCCCAAGGCCACGCCCGCATGAAGCGCCGCCAGACCCACCGCCTCGTTCCCGCTCAACAGCACTCGTTCAGATGCCATGTCGCCTCGTTCGTTTTCCTATTGTCTGTGCTCCGTCCGTTCGACCCGCAATTCTCAATCCTCAACCCGCTCTCTTCAATCCTCAATCCGCAATCCGCAAACCGCGATTCTCAATCGCTTCGAGCAGCCACTTGGGCGGGCGGATCGGTTTTCCGCCAGTGTCGGTGACAGCGTGGACCGTGTAACCTTTCGCGACCGCCGCGCCGCCTTCGGCGTGGTCGATCCGCAGATCGAAACGCACGCGGGCCTTGCCCGACATCGCCGCCGTCGTCGTCTGCACAAGTTCGTCGTCGTACCGCGCCCTGCCCAGATACTCCACGTGCGCCTCCACCACCGGCAGCATCACGCCCCGCTGCTCCATCTGGACGTACGCGATCCCCAGTTGCCGCAGCAGTTCCGTCCGCCCGCACTCGAACCATTCCAGCGCGCGGGAGTTGTAGAACGTTCCCATCTGGTCGGTTTCGCTATATCGCACCCGCAGGTGCATTATGTTTTCGGTGCTCATGTCGGGATTCCAGCCGGGTAAGGGAAATACGGACGGACGCAACGAGTCGATCCGCTATTTTTGTAACAGAATGCCCGGATGGAATCAAGGAACATGCGAGAAGAAGGCAATAGGCATTAGGGACTAGGCAATAGGTCGGAGCCGCCGTCCCCGCCTAGTGCCTGTTGCCTAGTGCCTGTTGCCTATTGCCTAGTGCCTGTTGCCTATTGCCTAGTGCCT
>CAZYDC010000291.1:3052-6776 GCA_964646065.1 uncultured Planctomycetaceae bacterium
TTGCCTAGTGCCTGTTGCCTATTGCCTAGTGCCTGTTGCCTATTGCCTAGTGCCTGTTGCCTATTGCCTAGTGCCTATTGCCTATTGCCTAGTGCCTATTGCCTATTGCCTAGTGCCTATTGCCTAGTGCCTATTGCCTGGTGCCTTCTTTCCGCCGCGTGAATTAAGTATGGTGAACCCGGTTTTTCCGTTTATAATCGCCCATGACTTGCGGGTGGCCAGAAAGCGATGGGTCCGGATGGCGTTGAATATTTTGTGCATCGGTGATGTGGTGGGCAGGCCCGGACGGGATGTCCTGGCCGACCATCTCCAGGAATTCATCGCCGCCCGAAGCGTGGACCTGGTGGTCTGCAACGCCGAGAACGCGGCCGGCGGCAGCGGCCTGACACCGCAGATTTTCACCAAACTTCTGACGTACGGCGTGGACTGCGTCACGCTGGGCGACCACGTGTATCGAAAGCGCGAGGTGGTCTCGCTGCTGGAGAAATCCGACCAGGTCGTCCGCCCGGCGAACCTTTCGCCCGCCGCCGCCGGCAAACGCTGGACGGTCGTGCAGACCAAGTCCGGAATGCATCGCGTGGGCGTGGCCTGCATGTTGGGGCAGTTGTACATGGGCTCCAACGACTCGCCCTGGGCCACCATCGACCGCGTGCTGAGCGAAATGCCCTCCGACGTCAAAGTCCGCGTGCTGGACTTCCACGCCGAGGCCTCCAGCGAAAAAATGGCGATGGGCTGGCACCTCAACGGGCGCGTGAGCGTCGTGTTCGGCACGCACACTCACACCCCCACCGCCGACGCCCGCGTGCTGGACGGCGGAACCGCCCACATCAGCGACGTGGGTATGACCGGCCCCTACGACAGCGTGCTGGGCCGACGCAAGGACCGCGTCCTGACCGCGCTGACCACCTCCATGCCCGCCCATTTCGAGATCGCCCGAGGCGACCCGCGAATGTGCGGCATCCTGGCGGCCGTCGACCCCGTCACCGGAAGGGCCCTGAGCGTCGAACGCGTCGAGGTCCGCGGAAAAGTCCACGAAGGCGGACCCTACGACTCTGACGACGGGTACAAGAACTCGCGTTAAGAATTGCGGATTGAGGATTGCGGAATGCGGATTGAAGACAAGGCGAAGAAACGGTCTCTTCAATGTGCAATCCGCATTCCGCAATCCGCAAATATTGAAAGGACAGACATGAACCTCATAGCAAGAATCGCATCATTGGGCGTATTGGCCTTATCTGTGGTGTGTCAGGCCGCCGGGCCCACGCCGACCAGCTACCCCACCACCGAAACCTACAAGCCCGACCCGAACTACAAGCCGACGCGCGACCTGTCGAACTTCTTCGCCAAGGTCAGGTCCGGCAGGCCGGTCACGGTCATGGGCATCGGCGGATCGGTCACGGAAGGCCACAGTTGGGCTGCCATGTCGGCGGAGTGGCTCAAGAAGCAGTATCCCAGCGCGAACATTCACTATCAGGACGGCGCCTACGGCGGCACGGGCCCGGACGCGGTGGTCTTCCGCCTCCGCCACGACATTTTGCCGTTCCACCCCGACCTGGTGTTCATCGAGTACACGGTCAATTCCTACGCCAAGCACGACATCAACTTCAAGGCCCTGGACGGCATCGTGCTGCAACTGCTCCGCCAGTGGCAGAAGCCCGACTTCGTGTTCGTCTACGTCGGAAACGACAAAGGCGAGCGCGACCTGTCTAAGGTTCAGCCGCTCGCCAGGTATTACGGTTTCCAGGAAGTCGATCCCCGTACGCACCTGCAAACGCTCATCGACGCCGGCAAGGTGAAGTGGACCGACATCGCCCGCGACCAGATTCACCCCAACGAAAAAGGCCACGCGATCTACGCCGAGACGCTCATCGACCTGCTCAAACAGCAGGCCGCAATGACGGGCCCGCCCACGCCCGAGCCGCCGGTGCCCGCCGCCTACGCCAGCGACGAATGGACCACGGCCACGCTGGTGCCGATTGCCGCGGCGCACTACGGCAAGGAGTGGAAAGTCGTCAAGCCCTCGCCTTGGGGCGAGCGGTTCTGGGAGGAAATGCTCGAGACCGACCAGGTCGGCGCGACGATGGCGTTCACGGGCAACTGCACGTCCATCGGGGCGTACCTGCTGATCGCCAAGGATTGCGGCAACATTTCCTGGTCAATCGATGGCGGCAAAGAGACAGATCGGATGCTGTCCAACTGGGGCACGCTCACCGGCGGCATGTGGGCCGACAACTGCGTGTTCGCCAGCGACCTGTCCCCGGGCGAGCACACGCTCAAGATCACCGTGAAACCCAAGTGGGAAAAGGCCACCGGAAACTTCGTCCGCTGCGGCGGATTCTGCGTGGCCAACCCGAAGCCCGCCAAGCCGTAGGGCGTGGGCCGTGGGGCGTAGGCCGTAACGGCGAAGAGAAGAAAATGACCGGCGCCGAATGTTGAAAATCAACGCCGAGTGCCGGATAATGGTTGCTGATTACCGTTTACCGTTTACGGATTACCGTTTACAGATTACTTCACCTTAATGGAGCTTTCATGCGTTGTCTTGCTTTAGCCGCCGTGGTAATGCTGTCCTTTGTCACCGCCTGCCTCGCCGGCGATTGGCCGCAATGGCGCGGGCCTAATCGCACCGGCGCCGTCGCGGATAGCCCCAAGCTGGCCGACCACTGGGGCAAGGAAGGCCCCGAACCGGTCTGGAAGAGCAAGCGAATCCCCAGCGGAATGGAAGGCGGGCTGGGCAGCCCCGTCGTCGCCGAGGGCAAGGTCGTGCTCTACTTCAACCCGGTCCAGAACGTCCCGCTGACGACCCGAAAGGTCAACGAGCAGGTCCTGCGGCAACTCATGTGGTTGCCCAACGACAAGGAGAATCGCCCTCAGCCGTACTGGGACGATATGGAGAAGGCCCGGCTTTCCGACGAGCGCGCCGCCCTGACCTCGCCCGATGCCGTCTTCAAGTTCGCCAAGAAGTGGACGGAGGACAACCTCACGGACAAGAAGCTTTTCGACCGCTATCACGACTACATGGCCGACCGCATCCGCCGGGGCAAGGACACCTTCTCCTATGCCGATCTCGACCATCTCGCCGAGGTCAAGGACAAGGAGTTCCCCACCGAACAAGCCCTTATCGACTGGCTGAAGGAAAATAAATTCGATGACGCATTCCGCAAGGCCGTGATCGACAATGTGCCCAAGACCTGGCGCAAGTGCGGGGACGCCATCATCTGCCTGGACGCCGCGACCGGCAATGAGGTTTGGCGGAAAGACTACCCCGGACACGACCACGGCTGGGGAATCTCCGTCACGCCCACCATCGCCGACGGAAAGGTCTACCTGATCGACTCGTCCCAGAAAGCCCGCTGCCTTGAACTGGCCACCGGGAAAACCGTTTGGGAACAACCCGTTCTGGACCCTCCGGGCCGGTTGCGGGTGGACTCGTCCTTCCTGCTGGCGGACGGCCTGCTGGTTATTCTGGCCGACCGGTTACAAGCGCTGGACGCCGGCACCGGCAAACTCCGATGGAAGCAGGAAGCCGTGGATTGCAACGACAACTCGCCGGTGCTCTGGACCGGCGGCGACAAGAAGTACGTCATCTGCAACACCGGCGGCGGGCCGATCGCCTGCGTCGAGTTGGCCGGCGGAAAGCTGATCTGGAAGATCCCCGGCGGCGGATGCTCCACCACCGCCATCGAAGGCGACACGATGGCCGTCCTCAGCGGCAACGGCGATGTCG
>CAZYDC010000292.1:0-6775 GCA_964646065.1 uncultured Planctomycetaceae bacterium
CTTCGGGGCATCAAGACTATTTTGGAGATGCGCAAGGCGGATCCATCGATCGAATTATGGCATGAAGCCCCTCCAGCCATACAGTCGAAATTCACAAACGCCAAACCGCTGCCATGTGAGTGTGCATGAAAATGAACACGATTCGCGTCGGCATTTTGGGCTTCGCGCACGGGCACGTCGGGAGCTACTGCGCCCGGTGGCGTCAGCAGCCGGACATGGGCGTGGTCGTGACGGCGGGTTGGGACCATGACGCGGCGCGGCTGGACGGGGCGTGCAAGGACTTTGGCGTCGCGCCGGCGGCGTCGGCGGCCGAACTGCTTGCGCGGAAGGATGTGGACGCGGTGGTCATCGCCGCGGAAACCTCGATGCACGCGGGCCTGGTCGAGCAGGCCGCCGCGGCGGGCAAGGCCATCGTGCTGCAAAAACCCATCGCCCTGACGATGGAGGACGCCGACCGCATCGTGGCTGCGGTCAGTCGCCACGGCGTGCCGTTCACGATGGCCTGGCAGATGCGGGTCGATCCGCACAATCTCCAGATGAAGTCGCTGCTGGCCGACGGGCGGTTCGGCAAGGTGCTGATGGTTCGCCGCCGCCACTGCCTGTCCACGCAACTGTGGAAGGACTTCGACAAGTCCTGGCACGTCAACCCGAAATACAACCGCGACATCTTCGCCGACGACGCGTCCCACCCGATCGACTTTCTGTACTGGCTGCTGGGCCAGCCCGTCAGCGTGACGGCGGAGATCGGCACGCTGCTCAACCCCGCCGTCGCCAACGACACCGGCATCGCGATTTTTCGATACGCCGACGGCAGCTTCGCCGAGGCCTCGTGCTGCTTCGTGGCCGTCGCGGGCGAGAACACTGCCGAAATCGTCTGCGAGAACGGCGTGATTATCGGCAATTACGGCGACGGCCCCAGTTGCTCGGTTCCCCGGCCGCCTGGCGCGATCCAGTTGAAGTGGTACCTTCGCCCGGGCGAGCAGTGGACGGCCAGCACGGTCCCGGATATCCTCGGTCAGGGCGATCGAATCGCCGGTCTGGCCGGGCCGCTGGCGGAGTTCCTCGGCGGCCGCCGCGAGGCCATCGCCACGGCGCAGGAAGGCCGGGCCGTTCTGAAACTGGTACATGCGTGTTATGAATCCGCCCAAACGGGCACACGAATATATTTGAAGTGAAAAGGTAATTCCACAACAGGAGCCCTCAATGTCCAAGAGCAAAAAAACGAACCTGATCCTCATCGGCATCGACAGCTTGCGTGCCGACCACATGAGCTATTACGGTTACCCCCGCCTGACCACGCCGCATCTGGACAAGTTCATGCGGCGCGGAACGGCTTTTGAAAACGCCTTCAGCCCGCACATTCCGACCACGCCCGGCTATGGATCGATGTTCACGGGCATGGACACGTTCGGCATGGACGTAGTCGCCCTGCGGCACGAGGGCGGCCTCGCGCCGCACCTCAAAACGCTGGCCGAAATCCTCGGCGAGTCAGGGTACACGACCACCTGCGTCGGCTTCAAAGGCAATCCCGCCTCGCGCGGTTTCGAGAACTACATCGACTTTGAAGGCTGGGGCTCGTGGGAGACCGGCCGCAGCCGCAAGGCCGAGAACCTTAACAACGTCACCCTTCCCGAAATGCGCCGCCTGGCCGAGGGCGACAAGCCCTTCTTCCTGTTTATGCGGCACATGGACCCGCACTCGCCCTACCTGCCGCCCCAGCCGTTCGACCGAATGTTCTACGAGGGCAACGAATGCGACAAGGCCAACAAGTCGCTCGAACCGGTCATGAACTTCAAGCCCTTCTGCGACTACTTCGCCTCCTGGTTCCCGCCCGCCTGCACGGACAAGGACTACATCATCGCCCAGTACGACGGCGAGGCGGCCTACATGGACGCCTGTATCGGGAACATCTTCACCACGCTCGACGCGCTCGACCTTGCCGATGACACCCTGGTCGTCATCGACGCCGACCACGGCGAGACCCTGTACGACCACGACTGCTTCTTCGACCATCACGGTCTGTACGAATGCACGCTGCACGTTCCGCTGGCATTCATCCTGCCGGGCAAAGTCCCCGCCGGCCAGTGCCGCAAGGACATCGTCCAGATGAAGGACGTCATGCCGACGATCCTGGACCTTATGGGCGTCAAGGCCGGCGTCAAGTTCGACGGCCGCTCGCTCGTGCCGCTGATGGACGGGCGAGGCCTGACACCCGAGCCGGAGTTCTATATTACCGAATGCACCTGGATGCGCAAGCACGGCTGGCGAACCCCGCAGTGGAAGTACATCCACGCGCTGGAGCCGGATTTCCACTTCAAGCCCGAGGTGGAACTTTACGACCTGATCCGCGACCCCCAGGAGAACAACAACCTGGCCCAGAAAGAGCCGGCCATCGTCGCCATGCTCGAAGAGCGGATGAAGGCCCACATCGCCCGCCGCGAGAAAGAGACGGGCCGCCAGGCCCCGATCTATTCCAACCTCAACTGGCACGGCGCCGGTTGCGGACCGTTCAAGACCTCCCAGCAGGCCTACGACACGATGCACATCGGCTCGCCAAACGCCGCGAAGAACCTCCAGGAATTGCAGCGACAGCGCGGCCAGAAGAAACTATAAGAAAACCGGCGAAAATCGGAAGGGCCAGCAATCCGTTCCGCGTGAGATGACGAATCCGGGTGCCATGCCCAAGTCTGCGCGGGCATGTGAACCCAAGTTGGACGCAGGGCAGACATGCCCGCGCAGACTTGGGCATGGCACCCGAACAGGAGTACGATGTGAATCCCTGGGTTACGGTGATCGGGCGTGGGCATTCGGGCACGCGCGCCATGTCGCAGACGCTCGCCGAGGGCGGCGTGTTCATGGGCGCCCCGCTCAACGATTCGTGGGACCTGCTCCCGCCGGAGGACATGTACGACGCCTGCCGCGTGATCGCCCGCGACGTGAAGTGGAAGGGCGGCCTGGAGTGGGATTGGACCCGCCTGCACACGATGGACATCCCCGAGGAGTTCACCCGCCTGCTGGGGTCGTTCCTTAAGAGCGTGCTGGAAAGCAAGGCCGTCAAGGCCGGCTGGAAACTCCCCGAGACCACCCTGTGCTATCCGTGGATCCGCCGCCTGTATCCGGAAATGAAATACGTTTTCTGGATCCGCAACCCGCGCGACTGCATCCTGAACGGCCACGTGACGGACGACCTGCGAGATTTCGACATCGCCTACCCGGAGGCCGACGACATCCGTCGGCGGCGGGCGATCTCGTGGATTTACCAGTACAAGCTGGTCAAGGCCACGCCCAGGCCCGCCCAGTGGATCGAGGTCCGGTTCGAGGACTTCGTGCTCGACCAGGACCGGACGCTGCGGCGGCTGGAAGAGTTCCTGGGCATGAAGCTGACGAAGATCCCCGTCAAGCCCGAGGCCGTCGGCCGCTACAAGACCGACACCGGCGAGAATTATTTCGACTTTTTCGCGCTGGCCATGAGCGAGTACGGTTACGAGATTCCCTGAGGAATCCGCAGATTGCGCAGATTTCACGGATTGAAGAAAACAGCGAAGAACAGCGGACTGAAGTTACCCTTTTTCTTATTTTTCTTTTCGCTTTTAATCTGTGAAATCTGTGTAATCTGCGGATAGTTTCCGGTCTGTTTTTGAAAGGAAGTAGGAACATGCTTCGCGTCGCAGTTATCGGCATGGGCCCGATCGGCAATCGCCACGCCCGGATTCTGAAGGAAAACCCGCAGGTCGAGTTGGTGGGGGTGTGCGACGTTCTGCGCGACCGCGCGGACGACGCCGCCAAGCGGTTGGGCGCCCTGGCCTACTACGACGCCCAGAACATGCTCGAGGCCGTGCGCCCTGAGGTGGTCCACGTGACCACCGGCGGATACGAGTACGGCAGCGACCATTATATTCCGACCATGCAGGCCCTCAATGCCGGCTGCCACGTGCTGTGCGAAAAGCCCATCTGCAACGAAATCGCCAAGGCCCAGGAGATGGTCGACAAGGCCCGCGAGAAAAACCGGTGCTTCGGGATCGACCTCAATCACCGCTTCACGCCCGCCGCCCGCCTGGCCAAGCAGTGGGTCGCCGAAGGCCGGCTGGGCCACCTGCTGTTTGTCAACATGAGCATGTGGATCATGAACCCCAACGAGAGCTCGCCGTACTTCCAGCTCAAGGCGCTGCACCCGCACACGGTGGACGTGATGCGGTACTACTGCGGCGACATCGAGGCCGTGCAGTGCTTCGCGCTCAAGGCCCCCGGCAGGGCGATCTGGTCCACCGCGCAGTTCAACATGCGGTTCAAAAGCGGCGTGGTCGGTTCGCTGACTGGCAGTTACGACATCGAGCGCGGCCACCCGATGGAGCGGTGCGAAGTCGCCGGGACCGGCGGGCGATTCGTGCTGGAGGACATGTGGCGCGAGCTGACGCTCTACCCGGCAGGCAGCCTGGAGAAGACCGTCTATACCAACCCCATTATGGGCGGAGTGCGGGACTTCGAGGACACCTTCCGCAACCGCATCAACACGTTCATCGACGAGGTCGCCCGCCACGTCCCGCCCGAGAAGATCGACGGCAGCGGCGCCGACGGCCTGGCCGCGCAGAAGGTCCTCGCCGCCGCCATCGAGTCGCTGGACAACGAAACCGTCGTCCGCGTGCGGTGAAGTAACTGTCTCAAACCCGTAGCATGGGCGTCCCGCCCATGAGTCTCACGGGCATCTTGCCCGTGTCTGTTGTTTCCTATGTTTCCGCTTTTCTTCTGTAGCAGAAGCGCAACAAGAAGGACACGGGCGGGACGCCCGTGGGACTCATGGGCAAGATGCCCATGCTACTATTATTTCTGTTCCACCGACCACATGCCGACTTTTCGCCACTTGGCCGGTTCGCCGATGTTCATCAGGTACGTTCGCAGGCGGCTGTTGCTCTCGAAGTCTCCCAGGCGGCTGAGGCCCGCGGCGAGGATCTTGCCGTTGAGCAGGGCGCCCGGGACGATCTCGCTGCCCAGGTACACGTAGGCCAGGGCCTGGCCGGCGCCGTTCTGCTTCACCAAGTCGTACACGATGCGGACCTTCTGCCCGACCACCAGGGCCTTGTGCGCCTTGATCGCCTCGGCGTAGTAGGGGTGGCTTTCCTCGATGCCGCCCAGGCCGATGTAGCAGAACTCCTTGACCTGGTCGCCCAGCTTGACCTTGATGCCGCGGGTGTTGATCACGTCGACGACGATGCCCTCGTCCGACTGCATGGCGGCGGCGGTGATGGCGGCGAGGATCGGCACGGGGCCGAAATCGCCGTCGGGTATCGTCGTGAAATCGATGTCCCGAATCACCTTGTCCGGGTGCGGATTGTGCCATTCGTACCCGGGCATGATGACGCCCGCCCGGCCTTGGGCGCGGGTCATGGGGTTCTGGCCTTTCCACGCGACGAAGGAACCGTACTGGGCCATCACGTCGGCGACCTTGTCCGGCTCGGACCACCAGTTGTAGACCTCCTGGTTGTCGGTGAGCGCGATGTCCAGGTTCGTGCCGTCCTCATAGTGGACCACGTACTTGAACGGATGCTTCCCGCCGTACGGGGCCGTGTGCAGGAAGAACAGGGCGTCGGCCTTGACACCGACCTTGATCCCCGTGACCGCCTTGGGCTGCTTGCGGTTGTCGGCGCTGACGGAGTACAGGGTGATGATGGACTTGGGCGAGGCGATCAGGAACGGGACACCCGCGAGGGTCTGCTTTCCGGTGGGGAACTCCCGCATGTCGTTCTCGCCCTGGTTGGCCCAGCCGGCCTCGCCGGTGGCCTTGTTGTCTGTCAGCGGGCGGTTGCAATACGCGCTGATATCGATGGGCGTGAACTGGTACTGCCCCAGTCGCCTGGCGCGGGCGATGGCCGCGTCGCTGTCGCCGCCCAGCGTGCACCCGAGGTTGGTCAGCAGCAGGTTGCGGTATCGCTCGGCCAGCGTCTGGACTTCCGGAATCGCCTGGTCGAACCGCAACTGGTTGAGCACGAAGTAACCTTTGCCGGCGGGCACCTGGATCAGCGCGCCGGGTCGGGTGAGCCGGACGGCCTTGTCGCCGGCATCATCGCCCGGCCAGCAGTAATAATCGGCGATCCGTTCATCGGGCGGGCAGCCCTCGAAGTAGGACGAGGACCAGCATCCTTCCTGGCGGACATCGGCGAGGTGCTTGGGGCCGAGCCACCAGAGTTCATGGTTGGAAATGCCGGACATCAGCCCGGTGTTGCCGACTCGCAGCAGGTGGTCCTGAATGTCCTGCGGCTCGTTGGCCACCGGGAAGAACCGCAGGTGAATGCCCAGCATCTTTTCGAGCACGGCCTGCTTGTCGGGCGCGGCGCGATGGAGCAGCACCTTTCCGCCGTTTTCGGCGAAGGTCCGCAGCGCCGTCGCGGAGTTGTCGTCCAATGCCGTCGCGACATCGACGATGGCAACGTCGAACTTGCCCGAGGAAAGGTCGCCGACCCGGCCGGTCAGGTTCGCCAGTTCCAGCCGGCTGTCCGACAGGGCCTTCCACAGCGGGCTTTGCAGACCGGCCACAACGGCGGTTTGCCCCGCCGTGCGGAACGGCGCGGGGGCCGCGAGATAATCCAGCATGTTCTGGAGCATCCGCTGGGCCGGCGGCGACACGAGGGCCTTGTCGACCACGAGCATCTGGCAGAGCAGGTAGCTGCCCTTGCCGTCGTATTCTTCGGCCAGCGGGGTTTGCGTCAGACCGTCGCCGGTGCCGACATCGGCCAGCGGCATCCACCGGCCCTTGGAGGGTTTCTGCCAGTTGCCGTCGGCG
>CAZYDC010000293.1:0-6763 GCA_964646065.1 uncultured Planctomycetaceae bacterium
GCCGCCTGTGCGTTCTAATGAGCCGCCTGCCCGTTCCGGTGGCTTCCCGACAGGTCCTAATGCGTTACGAATTCACTCCCAGAGCCACATTTGGGGTGAAAAAACCACACTTTTCATCGTGCCGGACGAGTTCACATAAAGCTGAAATGGCCAGAGTTTACGCATCAACTGCTTGGCTCCAGCCGATTTCACTAATACGACATACTTCAGGAAATAGTGAAACAGGCGGTTCTAATGAAACACGTTGAACTATAGCAGACGGCGAGACAGGCGCCGGTGGCTATGCGGAGGCCTTGGATAAGAAGTCGACGCAGCGCAAGGCTTCCCGTCGAACCGCTTGGAAGGAGGCCTCGATTCGAGTGAAGTCTCCGGCCTTGGCCAGTTGGTCTAATTTCGATGCCGCCTCGCGGAGCGGTTCGGCCGCTATGGTGGCGGCATAGCCCTTCATCCGGTGAGCGAGGAAAGCGATCTTCTGTGCGTTGGCGGCATAGACCTCTGTTTCCAGGGCCTGAATGTCGGCCAGGGCACTGTCCCTGAACTTCGCAAGAAGGCGATTGACGAGCGTCTGGTTGCCAAAGCACCGCTTGTCGAGGGCGGCGGGGTCCATCGGGGCAACGGGATCGGCCTGTGAGGCGGCGGCAAGCGAATGCGGCTCGGCCGAGGCGGAAGCGGGGGGAGTCTCGGTGTCGCCGGCCGGCTGAGACGCCGCCGGATCCAGGCTCGGCCCAGTCGAGGGCGGAGGCGATTGCGCCGGAAGCATGGAATTGAGCAAGGCCACCAACTGCCTCGGGGCGATGGGTTTGCTCAGATGGTCGTCCATTCCAGCCGCGATGCAGATCTCGCGGTCTCCCTTGATCGCGTTGGCCGTCAGGGCCACGATGGGCAGCCGCTTTCCGTTGCGGGCCAGGCAAAGGCCCTCGCTTTCGAGCTTCCGGATGTTCCGGGTCGCGGTGATGCCGTCCATTTCCGGCATCTGGCAATCCATCAGCACCAGGTCGAAGGGCTGCTTGCGGAGGGCCTCCAACGCCCGCAGACCGTTCTCCACGATCTCGCACCCGACGCCGGCGACGGACAGGATTTCCTTGGCGACCTCCTGGTTGATTTCGTTGTCTTCGGCCAGGAGGATTCGAGCGGCCCTGTTCAGGACTTTGGGGATTTCTTGCGACGCGGAATCGGATGCCTGTTCCGCGGACGCCGCGGGGCGGTTCTTCGAGGCCGCCACGTCGGGGAAAACGGATACGATGGCGTCGAACAGTTGAGACTGGCGCACGGGCTTGGTGAGCACGGTGGCAAACCAACCCTTGGCGGCCCCCAGCGACCCCAGGTCGGACATGGAGGACAGCAGGATCAAGGCCGTCGATTTGAGTCGCGAGGAATCCTTGACGGACCGGGCGATGTCCACTCCGCTCATCTCCGGCATGTTCATGTCGAGGATGGCGAGTTTGAACGGCCGGCCGGCCGACGAGGCGGAATACAGAAGGTCCAGGGCCTTGGGGCCTCCGGAGGCCACCTCAACGTCAAATCCCCAACTGGCGAGTTGGGTGTTCAGGATGTCGCGATTGACGGGGTTGTCGTCCACGGCCAGGACGCGTAACGTTTGCCCGGAGGGAATGACTGTTCTTTGGGCCGAAGGTTCGGTCTGCCCGGCCGACCGGGTGAAAAAGGCGGTAAACCAGAACGTGGATCCCCGTCCCAACTCGCTTTGGACGCCCACCTCCCCGCCCATCATTTCGGCCAGGCGTTTGGTGATGGCCAGCCCCAGTCCGGTTCCGCCGTGACTGGCGGCTCCGCCGGAGTCCACCTGCGAGAACAACTTGAACAGGTGATTGATGCCTTGGGGGGAAATGCCCGGCCCGGTATCCCGCACGGCACAACGGACCTTAGCGAAGTCGCCGGCGCCAGCCTCGACCGAGACGTCCACCGACACGGTGCCTCGCTCCGTGAACTTGACGGCATTGCCCAGCAGGTTCAGGACCATCTGGCGAATCCGGTTGGAATCGCCCCGCACGACGGCCGGAACGTCGGGGTGAATATTGCAGGTCAATTCGAGCCCCTTCTCGGCGGCCTTTTGCGACATCAACTCCGCCGCGTCCTCGAACGTTTTCCACAGGGCCATGTCCTCGTCGGCGAGTTCCATTTTCCCGGCTTCGATCTTGGAGAAGTCCAGGATGTCGTTGATGAGCGACAGCAGGGCGGTGGCCGACGTCTTGGCGACCTCGGCGAAGCGGGTCTGCTTGCTGTCCAACCGCGTGTTGCGGAGCAGTTCGATCATTCCGACGACCCCGTTCATGGGGGTGCGGATCTCATGGCTCATCTTGGCCAGGAATTCGCTCTTGGCCTGATTGGCGGCATCGGCGGCCTGCTTGGCCTCCAGCAGGTTCTTTTCCGTGTTCTTGCTTGCGGTGATGTCGCGGACGGACTCGATGGCGCCCGCGACTTGGCCGTGGGAGTCATACAGGGGTTTGGCCTTGACCCAGAAATGCGCCCCCCGGGTGTCCGAGAACGCTTCGGCGATCAGCGTGTCGCCGACCCGAACGATGCTGGTATAGGAGTCGGGGCTTGCCTCCTGTTTGTTCAGGGCCAGGTCTATGAGCATCGTGCTTCGCCGACCAAGAAAGGGAATCGCGTATTCGTAGTCGCCTTTGCCCAGGATGTCTTGGGACTTGACACCGGTCATCTCTTCTATGGCCTTGTTCCACGCGATGACGCGACCTTCCCGGTCGATGACCATGGTCGGGTCCGGCAGGTCGCCGATGATGTCGGCCAGTTGCCGCTTGGAGTGCTCCAGTTCGCTTGTGCGGGCCTGCACCTCTTCCTCCAGGTGGTCCTTGTGCAGGAGAAGCTCCTTCTGGGCTATCATCAGCGACTTGACGCGGTATTGGCTGCAATTGGAAGGCTGGTTCAAACCGTTGAAGATGGCCCTGGCCATTCCCTGGCAGGACCCATAGCCGCAGGCCGCGCAATTCAGAATGTCTTGCGGGCCTTCCTTGAGCATCTGCCGGAAGATCGTTTCGGTCTGCTCCTCAGACGGAACGGCGGCCGTGTTGAGGCTCGACAGGTCCGGGTAAGAGCGATCGTACAGGCCCTCTTGCCAATACTTGCCAAGCACCTCTTCGATTCCCTCGCGCGGGGCGCCCCCGGCCGACGCGTACCGCCGGCACATGTCCGCCCTCCGCCGCTCGATGTAGTGCTCGACCTGGTCCACCGGAACGTCCTGGCTGTCGGTGCCCGAGCCTCCGTTGCAGCCTTTCTCGCAACTGAGGCAATCGACCAACTGAGGCAGGCACTCCGGGTCCACCTGCCCGGCGGCCAGTTGCTGCAAGTAGTCGTAGACGACGTGGGCGCCTTCAATCTTCCGGATGTTGAGCGGCTGTCCGTTCCTGCTCTGGGCCGTCCGCATCAGCCCGCCCGGAGAGGAGAACAGCACGGCCGTCTCGGCGGGTGGATTGTCGAACTCGACGGCGGGGAAATCCTCCAGAGCTATGTTGTGGTCCTTAAAATATTTTTTCAACGAGACCAGCGTCACGTTGTAATCGCCCAGGCCGACCTCGTCGAACTCCCTGCGCTTGGCAATGCAGGGAGACATGACGGCGATGCGGTGGTCCTTGTACTGGGGATGGAAACGACGGATGAACTTCATCGCGTGGACCATCGGGCTATCGACCGGCGCCAGCATTCCCCGCAGTTGAGGATGGCAGATCTCGATATAGCTCACCAGCGCCGGGCAGGGCTGGGCGATCATCGTGCGGGGGTTCTCCCGCTGGAAGAGATTCAGATAGGACTGCACGGCCAACTCGGCCCCGAAGCTGACGTCAAAGACCGCCTGGACCCCCAGCGACTTTAGCCAGCCGTTGAGGCGCAGGTACTGGTTGGGGAAATTCGCCGCGACGGCCGGGGCGACCATGGCCACCATCGGGACCTTGGCCTTGACGTCCGTCAGGAAGGTCTCGGCGTCGTCCACGATGATCCGCGCCTGGTGCTTGCAGGCACGGACGCAGTTCCCGCACCCAATGCACATATCGTCGTTGAGGCTCACGTGATCGCCGCTGCCGTCGTTGCAGTACTTGACGGGGCAGGCAATGATGCAGGCATGACAATTTACACAGCGGCTCTTGTCCACACGGACGACGCAAGACAACGTTCGACCCATTTGTTTCTCCGCCGGAAAAACTACACCATGCACCCAGCTTGGAATATCGACGGTTCCGGGGGCGGTCTTCACTACGACCCACGGTTCGATGGGGCGGCCACGAATTACAGTTTGCCTGTATGGGCGAATTACGCGAAACCGACAAAAATAATTACAATGAGCACCAAGACAAGCATTCTCGCGTCCGGGCATGGCACGGGCTATGAGATAGTTACTGCGGTGGCTCAGTGGAAGCGCCGGCCTGCAAGGCCTGTTTGTACACTTCCATGGCCTCTTCGTTACGCCCGGCCTTGTGGAGGATCGCGGCGAGGCACTTGTAGGCGGGCATGTATTGCGGTTGGACCCGGATGGCCATGCGGAATTGCTCGATGGCCTCGTCCGTCTTTTCCTGTTTGCCCAGGGCCAAACCCAGGTTGTAGTAGGCCTCCGGGTCTTGCGGGCTTTGGCGGATGATCTCGCGGAATTCCTCGATTCCCTCCTGGACCTTTCCGTTCGCGCACATCGCGATTCCCAGGGCGTTGCGCGGCTGCGGATCTTGCGGACGGATTTCGATCGCGCGGCGGTATTCCTCCAGTCCGCCTTCGACATTTCCCTGCTTGCACATCGCGAAACCCAGGTTTTGAAGCGAGGCGACGTTGTTGGAATCCAGGGCGACGGCTTGGCGGAGCTCCTCGACGGCCTCCTGGAGTTTGCCCTTCTGGCCCAAAGCCTTGCCGAGCTCGACATGCACATCGGCGTCCTTGGGGGCCATCGCCACAGACTGCCGGAACAGGCCCATCGCCAGATCGGTTTTCCCGTTGGCAACCAGGTACAGACCGAGATGATAGAAGCGGCGGGCGTTCCTGGCCGGGTTATCCACGAAGTCCTGCCACAGGGCGCCCTTGCGGGCCAGGTCTTCCCACATGGTCACGGCAGAACGGTAGTCCAGGTTCCGCTGAATCGTCAGGTACGTCAATGCGACCGTCGCGACCGCAAGGGCGGCCCAGGGTGCGGTCCATCGACGGTTGGCCGGAAGACCGGAAAGCCACGTCGTCTTTTGCAGCAATCTTTGCCACAGCGCGAAAGCGCCGAACACCACCGCCGCCGCGACCGCGGCCAGCGACAGGTACATCCGGTGTTCAAAGATCACCGAGAGGATCGGAACCACGCTCGACGTCGGGGCCAGGATTCCCAGGAACCACGCCCCCAGGAATCCCCACTTCCTGCGGCCCCGCAAGCCCCAGATCGTCGCCGCAATCAACGTGGCCACGAACATGGCTCCGGGCAGGATCTCGCCCAGGCCGTGCGCCGCGGGACGGCCGTACCAGTACACGCACAGCGAGTCCGGCCAGAACGCCTCGCGCAGATAATGCAGGATCACCCCAAACTGCGATTGGGCGTACGTCCACCTACCCAACACCGCGTCGCCTTCAAAGGCCGTTCCACCGCGGCTTCCGGCCGAGGACATCCCATAGGCCAACACCAGCCAGCAGGCCGCCAGACACGCGTACAAGGCCCACCGTTTTTCCAACGCCCGCCGGAACGTGCGGGACAGGAACGTCCGGTCGTACAGCAGAATCATCAGCGGGGCGGTGACCATCACTTCCTTGCTCGCCATCCCCAGCGCGCAGGCCAGAACCGCCGACAGCGGCCAGAGAATGGACTCCGACACCGACGCGCGAATCACGCAATAGAGGGTCAGGAGGTAGAACAGTCCCATCATCGATTCGGCCCGCTGCGAGACGTAGGAAACCGATTCTGTCTGCATCGGATGCACGGTCCAGAGGAGGGCCACAGCCATTGCCAGCCCCAGGGCAGACGAACCGAACCGCCCGCGAAGAGGCGGCAGCAGGAGGGTCCTTCGAACAATCCCCAAGAGCGTCAAGGCCGCCAACAAGTGGATCGCCAGGTTGACCAGGTGATACCCGCGGACACTGGTTCCACGGAACGCGTAGTTGAGGGCCAGCGACAGGTTCACCAGCGGCCTGCCTCCAACCGTTTCCCCCTTGTCGGAGGGCGGCGAAAGCACGGGGCCCAGAGGCCATAGCTGGCGGATCGACTCGTTGTCCAGAACCGTCTTCTCGTCGTCGAGCATGAACTGGCCGTGGAAGCTGCCGTAATAGGCGATCCCACCCAACAGGACCACCAGCACCGCCGCCCGAAACACGTCTCGCCGATCGCTGACTGCCCCGGAGGTCGGCGGGCGTTCCGGTTGATCCGGCCCGATTTCCGTCCTGGGCGCCGAGGCGTTTTGTTCATCCGTGTCAGTCATTCTTCACCGAAATCCTGTCATCAAAGATTATAACGAGGAATGGAAAAAGTGTTGCTGCGGAAATTTTTGGGATAACGGTCCGCCAATGGCCACCGCAAGCGACCTTCAAAGCTTGAACGTGGAACGATAGATCATGCGGCCAGATCGCGTGCTGACCGAAGCAATGCATGGCCTTGGCGTCCGCGAAATCGGTCAAGCCCGGCACGGCGCGGAAGCGGGATTCATTCGCAAGGCTGCCAGCGAACATTGAGGAATGCCTCACGAGCCTGCTCCATGAACAGCCACCACTTCTCCAGCCACGGCTCGTCGATATCCTTGGCATGGGCGGCATCGATCAGCGCATATCGTATTACGCGGAGCTC
>CAZYDC010000294.1:0-6738 GCA_964646065.1 uncultured Planctomycetaceae bacterium
CTGTCCCGTCGTCCTTGCTCCACTCGCGGGCCAGGAGCGTCTCGGCAAGGCTTTTGAGGCCCGCCTGGATCGCCGCCTCGCGCCCCATGCCCTGATACAGCCGCCCAAGCGTGGCCCTGGCGTCCCGCAGGCTGAAGTAATTGCGGTGCTGATCCGGGTGTACGCCGTAATCCACGACGTAGCCGGTGAAGTCCGATTCCCACGCGACAACCATGTAGTACAGCAGCTTATCGTGAACGTCCACGAACGCCGTCAGGTGCGCGGCTCGCGTCGGAACCTCGCCACGCGCTCGCCCGTTGGTCCGCTCGGCGATCTGCGCCGCGGTCAACTGCTCTTCCTCGGCAAGTTCCGAGGCCATCGGCTCGTTCTGGTACTCCGAGAAAAACGCCGCCTCGTTCGTGAAACGCAGATTCATGGCGTGCTGGATCGCGCTCAATTCGTCAGGATCGTAACATTGGGGCCAAGACACCACCGATCCTTCATCCATTTCTTCACGGTGCAGCCGGTAAAACTCCGTGGCCTCGCGCCCGTCGCCATCGGCGCGTAGGGACTCCTGACGGATTTTCGCGTAGTCGGACCACAGCTTCGCGTTGCCGGGGAACTGGTAGACCATCTTCGTCCGCTCGCCGTGCCAGTGGGGATTCGTCTGCCGGTCCAAGAGCTTGTCGGCCAGGTCGCCGACCTGGATCACAGTACACGGAATGATGATGGCCACGCGCTGCGTGGGCCCGGCCAGGCCGCGGATCGCGCCGTTGATGATCGATAGCCGCTCGGTAGTCTGGAGCGGGGACCGCGCCGATTCGTCGGTTTGAGGGTCATCGCAGATCACCAGCGAAGGGCGAACCTGGTTGCCGTCGGATCGGACATGCAGAGCGCCGCGAATCTTGCCGGTGATCCCCGTGATTCGGATCGTGGCGCCCGCGCACTTGCTGCCGGGGATTGTGGGCATGATGATCTCGTCGGACCATCCGATCTGGGTGGGCTGGCCGTAGTATCGCTGGCCGACGCAGCGCCGGGTCTCGCCCTCCAGCTTGTGGATCGGGTAGATCGCTTCGGGATAATCGTCCATCAACAGCCGGTTGCTGGACAGGTGCATCTTTATGCTCGTCAGTAAATGACTCGCATCGTCCTCCGTCGCGCAGATAAGCACGACGAACTTATGACGGCCTGATAGGACGGCCCAAATCACGGCGATCTTGCATAGCGTCGTCTTGCCGCTGCCGCGCGGCATGGCCACGGCCAGCATTTCGTGGAAACGCACGATACGCTCGATCTTGGCGATGACGCGCAGGTGGTCCTCGCTCCAGGCCAGGTGGAAAAGGTTGGAATAGTAACGCTCACAGAATCGGCGGAAAGAACAATCGGCCTCCGCGCGGGCGGTGGGATTCTTCACGGGCGGAAGCGGCGCGATGTCCTGCCCGGAGAGGGTTAGCTGGGCGCTGCGGGCACGCTCCCGCTCTTTCTTCTCGGCGTAGCTCTGCGTCGGCCTGTCAGGTTTGGGCGGCAAGGGATTTTTCCTTTCCTCGCGGTTTGGCCTGGGGGAGTTCGTCCAGGTGCTTCTCCACGATGTCGAGCAGCAGGCCAAAGGCCGTGGCGGTGTTCTTAACGCCAGCCTTCGCGCGGGCGGCGGTCAGGGCGTCCAACAGGCGGTCATACTCGGCGAACCGGTTGACCCAGGTTCCTTCACTCATTCCGCCGGCGGCGGATTGCAGTACCTTCGTCAGCAACGCCTCCGCGCGATCGACTTCTGGGGGCAGGAACGCGATGGTGACGACGCGGTATTCCAGGGCTGTTTCGGAGAGCGGGTCCAGTTGCGGCGGATTCATCCGGCCAAGCACCACGTCATCGAGGCCGGAATACTCCTTGAGCGCCACGTCGTTAATTTCGTCGTACAACTCGCGCAGGATCGCCAGGTCGTCCTGCCCGGCAATCGCATTGTGCGAAAGCTGGATCGCCCGCTGCTGGGCCGGGGAAAGCTCGCGGGCGGAGTAGAGAACCAGGATTTCGGTGAGCTTCGCGTCCTTCGCGGCCTGGACCCGGTGATTGCCGGAGAGAATCAGGAACCGCTCGCCGTTTTTCACGGCGAAGGGAACGCTGGTCAAGCAGCCGTCGCGCTTCACGTTCGACACGAGCCGCTGATATTGCTCGGCCCGCATGAAGCGGGCGTTCTTTTCCAGCAGATCGCATTGGCCAATCGGGACCATCGCGATCCGCACGGAGGTCGCCGCAAGCTGCTCGTTTACTTGGCTGAGTGGTTCGCTTTCCACCATTCAAAACCTTCTTTCAGGGACCAGCGCCCGGCCTGCCCCATGTAGTTGATGTAGCCCTCGCCGCGATTGTGGACCTCGAAGAGGCCGCGATATTTCATGCTCACCGGCTTGTTCGTGAACGCTGTCGTGCCGATCACCTTGACGCGGGAGCAAGTCGCCTGCTCCAAGTCGATTTGCACGGCTTTGGACAGCAGCGCCGCCAGGATCAATTTCGATAGCCGCTTGTGCGGGCTGGGCCTGACCGCGAAATCGCACATCAGGTACACGTCGCACGGCAGATACCCGCGTCCCCAACTGACGCCGAACGCGCCGACCAGTTTGCCCGCCGACAGGACCGCGTAACACCGCTGCGGCATGGCGGGCATGATGTGGGGATTGAGATACACGCTGCGGATGGCATTGAGAACCTTGCCGTCCATCCGCACGACCTGGACCGGCTCGACCACTTCCTCGGTCAGCGGCGCCCACGGGTTGCGGGCAAGCTCCTGGTGGGCCAGAGCCAACTTGGGTGCCGCCTGATCGCAATACATGAACACGGGCTTGGACCGCAGGCTGGTTTGCACCGTGGCGACGTGCCGGGCGGCCAGCGCGGGCTGCTCGGCGTCGCTGGAAACCATCCAGTGCCGGAAGCTCCGCACGGTCTGGCTGAACTGGTCGAAATCTTCCGGGCTGAACACCTCGTAGGCGGGCCTGGGCCAATCGAAGATCGCGTCGAGTTTCTTGAACAGCCGCTCGTATCCGCCCTCATAGGTCGGCGGGAACGAGATGCACACGGCGTTACGGTCGGCTTTGGCCAGGAACTCACGGCAATCGCCCGCGAAATACTCCGCGATGCGCAGATTGGCCGTGGCCTTTGTGACCCGTGCGACCGTCTTGCCGTGCAGTTCCGGCCAGCGGCGGCGGTACTCGCCCTGCATCCGCCGGGCGTAAGGGTTGTCGCCGCTGACCTTCAACATCTCGCCAACCAGCAGAAGCGTGGCGATCAAGGGCGGGCCGGGGAGAATGTAGGGTTCCAGCCAGTGGAACCCGCTGGCCTTGATTACGAAGGGGTGCGGTGAGTTCGTCAGATGCCAGCCGAGGGCACAGGAGTAGATCGACACGTCATTGGAGAAAATCCGTCCGACGCCGCAGCGCGACAGAATCCGCTCGACGGTGAAGTTGCCGCTGCAAGCGACGTAGATGTCCTGGCCGCGCCACTGGCTCGCCGCCGACTCCAACACGCACCGCATGTACCGATTGATGCTGCCGATGAACATGATTCCATTATCTGGGCAGTGTCAAGCGATAACCGCGTATGCTTAGCGGGCGACCATGGCTTCACTCTGGTCCCAGGAGGAACAAAGAGTAAAAGAACAAAGAGCAAAGTGTTACTTTGAGTCCACGGAAACGCGGAACCCGAAATCGAAGCACCGGCGGCCGGGAGTGCCCACGCCGCGGCGCGCGGAACGGCAGCCCTGCGGATTGCCGTCCCAACAGCCGCCGCGCAGAACAAACCCCGCTCCGGTGCCCGCTCCCTTGTCGTAGTCCCCATAACGATCCGAGCACCATTCCCACGCATTCCCGATCATATCATAAAGCCCGAAGGCGTTGGCCTTGAAACTCCCCACCGGCGAGGTTAACACGAACCCGTCATCCCAGCGAAAGAAGTACGTGATGATGGTCTCGTTCGGAATCTTCTTCTTGAGGCTCTGATCGGCGCAGTTGGCCCAGCCCTTGCCCTTATCGGGATCGTCGCCCCACGGATACGCCGTCTTCGTCCCCGCACGGCAGGCGTATTCCCACTGCGATTCCGTCGGCAACTGAACTGTCTTGCCGCTCTTCTTCGACAGCCAATCGCAAAACGCCTTCGCGTCGTTCCAGCTTACCTGAACTACCGGATGGTCTCCCTTCTGATCGAAACTCGGGTTGCGCCACGAACATCCGTCCATCTTCTTCGCGGCGATTGTGCCGTCCTTGATTTCAAAGCCGAACGACCAGCCATCTTTCTCGGCGTCGGTCTTGTAGCCGCTGTCCTTCACGAACGCCGCGAACTGATCCACCGTCACGTGAGTGACGCCCATGTAAAAAGGCTTGCTGATCGTCACCTCGTGCTGAACTTCATCCTTGCCGCGATCCTTCTCGGTTTCCGGGCTGCCCATAGTGAACTTGCCCGCCGAGATTTGAACCAGTTTCATCTTGACCTCGTTTCCAAGGTCCAGAGACATTTCGCCCTTCTTTTCTTCCCCGTCTTTCCCAGCCTTGGCCTTTCCGCTGACCTCATGCAGCTTGATCGAGTGGAAAACGGTGGGACTTCCCCAAGTTCCCAAGCCAATCAGTTTGGCGCTGTTCATTGACCATGCGCCATGCGGGCCTATGTCCTTGAAATCGGTCTCATATTCCACTATCAGCTTATCATCCAAGAACGCCTTTACTCCCTTCGCGCGTACTTGAACCAAGCAGCGATATTTCCGCCCGCTTTGCAGGGGCAGTTTAGTTCTCGTCGGATTCTCGGCAATGTCGCGCCCCGATATCATCCCAAACCCGCCCAAGGTATTGCCGTAGCCGCCCATTAACCAAATGAACTGCACACCCTTTCTTGATAGCAACAATACAATGGCTTCATTCCCCATCGTTTTGGTAAATTCAACCACATAATCGTATTCCAGCGGCGGTTGATAGGGAATCTGGATTTTGCTGCCGCCGCCGTCGTCCGAATAAAGCTCGCCGTTTTTCATTACCCATTTGCCGGATACTGCGTCCTTTTCCGAGTCAATCAACTTCATCAGATCAACCCAGTCGCCCCTCTGGGCCGGTTTGATTTTCCTTGCCGGCCGCTGAACACTTTCCGCCGCGAAAACAACCCTTAAACTGTTGTCGTAGCGAAAGCCTCGGAAGCCGGGGCCCGCACGAAAGCGATTGGCGGGGCGGCAACCTACCGGCCAATCGCCGTATGACCCTGAACGCATGACCCGTTCTGTGCCCGAAGAAGGCCCTTGCGGGTCAGTCTTCTTCGCCTTGGCGTAGTAATCCTCATTGTACCAGTCGCCGCACCACTCATGAACGTTGCCATTCATCTCGTAAAGCCCCCATGGGTTTGACTTCTTCTGCCCAACAGGGTGATCTATTTTGTCCGAATTTCCTGCCCACCAGGCATAATCCCCCAAATCCTTTTCGTCGTCTCCAAAACTGAACCTTGTGGACGTGCCCGCTCGACAGGCGTATTCCCATTCGGCTTCCGTAGGAAGGCGGACGGGCTTGCGGGACATCTGGGATAGTTTCTTGCAGAACGCCACGGCATCGTCCCACGATACGTTGTCTACCGGATTCTTGGGATCCCTGGCTTGGCTGGGGTTCTTGCCCACCACCTGCGTGTACTCCTCCTGCGTCACTGGGTAGATGCCCATATAAAACGGCTTGCTGATGATGACTTCGTGTTGCGGGCTTTCGTTGACCTGGTGGTCTCTTTCGGAGTCGGGGCTGCCCATCACGAACTTACCCGAGGGAATCAGAACCAGTTTCATCTTAATCTTGTTTCCGAGGTCCAGGTCAATCGGCTTTTGTTCGGATGACCCTCCGATTTCGGCCACGCGTTTTTCTATCTTCGCCTTCTCCAGGCCGGTCAGATTCGGTAGGGCCTGTTCGTACCACTGGCCGGCGTGTTCGCGAATGCTTTCCTGCGGTGCGGAGGGGTATTTCTGGGCCAGCGTCCACCATCCGTTGGCCAGTTCCACCTGCGCCTGGGCCTCGGTGGGATCGGCCAGCTCTTTCTTGGCCATCGCCTTCAATCCCTCGTCTTTCCCCATCGCCAGCATGGGCAGGCCCTTTTCCCACAGGCCTTTGGTCAGGCAATAAAACCTCCCGGCCGCCAGGTTGGCCTCGGGGTCTTTAGGATTCGTGACCAGCGTGACCAAGGCTTGCCTAACCTCCTGGTACGCCGTCGCGGCGGAACTCACTTCCCGCACCCGCTCGCCGGCATCCTTTATGGCATCCAGATCCTTGGTCGCCCTGGCCAGGGGCAGAGCCAGATCGGCGAATTGCCTTGCCGTGTCGTAGTAGTCGACGGCCAGGGCGTCGTCGATCCACGTGTTGGCCCGATCAACCAGGGCGGCGTGGTCCACGTCTGTCGCCTTGGAAAGTTTTCCCATGGCCTCCGTCTTGGTCTTGACGACGTCAACCTGATAACTCTGGGTTAACTCGTCGACGGCGGAAAATGTGGTGTCCGCGTCGCCGGCGCCGGCCGCCATGTCTTTGGCCATGCCCAGAAGGATGTATTTCCCCACCACGTCACTCTTCGTGTCGATTCCCGCCTGCAGGAGTTTCTTGCCCAGGTCGGCCTTCTCCTGCGCATTCTTGGCCTTGGCGATGTCATCGGCGTAAACGTCGTTGACGAGTTTCTGAGCTTGCTTGAGGGCGGCGACATCGGGAACCGCAACCTTCGCTGCCGGGGCCGTGGCTGGTCGTGTCGGCGAGCTGGCGCGACCGCGCGAAC
>CAZYDC010000295.1:0-2399 GCA_964646065.1 uncultured Planctomycetaceae bacterium
GGATGAACCCCTTTGGTGCTTTGTCGTTGGCAAAAAAGCGATAAATCCTACCTAGCAGCCCGTTGAAAAAGGCCATCCGGCGTAGCATGGGCGTCTCGCCCATGAGTCGCATGGGCATCTTGCCCATGTTCTTGGGCATTTGCACGGGCGGGACGCCCGTGAGACTCATGGGCAAGATGCCCATGCTACTTTTTCAACGGGCTGCTAGGTTACGTGGCGACTTTCGTATTGCGTTAGGCACTTAAATTGGATGAGAACCGAAAAACTCAAATGTTCAAAACGTGCGCGCGACCCTGGTTTGCGCCGTTTTGAGCCTTGTGGTTTTGAATTTGGCCGTTTGTTTCGGATTTCGTGCTTCGGATTTCGAGTTTTCGCCGTACCCGTGTCTGGTATTGTTTCCAGTAAACGTGACATGCACCCCGACGAGGCGGGGGATAACTTAAGGGGTCTTGTGAAACGCCCGAAAAAGGATACAATAGGTTCCACATGGTCACAGTCATTATCCCATGTCATAACGCGGCGGCGTCCATTCGGCGATGCTTGGACTCCGTGCTCGCGCAGACCCGCAAGCCCGACGAGATCATCATCGTCAACGACGGTTCGACCGACGAGTCGATCACGGAGATCAACAGCTACGGCAGAGCGGTCAAGGTCCTGCACCAGGCCAACCAGGGCCCCAGCATCGCCCGGAACACGGGGATCGCCGTCGCCCAAAGCAAGTACATCGCCTTCCTGGACGCCGACGATTACTGGATGCCCGAGTTCCTGGAAAAATGCGTGAACTTCCTGGAAGGGCACCCCGAGGCGGTCGCCGTCAGCACCGGCCAGAAGCTCAAGATCTGGGGCCACGCGGACATCATCCGCCCGGTGTTCCTGCGAGATCCGCACTCGGATCAGCCGGTGATCGTGGACGACTTTTTCCAATTCTGGGGCCGGCACAACCACATCACCACCGGTTCGGTGGTTTTCCACCGGAGCTATGGCGGTGAGGTCTTCAATCAGTTGCCGGACCTGCGGATGTGCGAGGACCTGGAGTTGTGGGGATACCTGGCCACGTTCGGCCAGTGGGGCTTCGTGCCCGAAGTGTTGTTTGTGAGCGACGGCACGACCGTCGCCGTCACGCAGGGGTGGTTCAAGAAACTCTCCGTGCGTTGGAAGTTCTGCCCCACGATCGAGCAGTGGCAGCGGCGGATCGAGCCGAGGCTGAAGGAACGCGACCGGGAGGGTTTCCGAGTGACCCGCGGCTGGATCGCCAAGAGCCTGGCGCACGCGAGCATCCTGGCCGGGCGGGGGAAGGAAGCCCGGGCCGTCACGGTCGCGTACGGAAAGGATTTTCCCCGCGACAGGATCAGCAGCGTGCTGAGATTCGGGGCCTCCGGTTCGTTCCGGTGGGCGACGTGCTGCAGCCTGCTGAGGTGCCGCGAACATTTGAAAGCCATCTCGATGGCCTTCAGCGTCAAGAGGAAGTCGTAATGGAAGCCCAAGGATTTGCCGGGCCACAGGAAGTTTCGGGGGCGGCTCCCCGAGTATCGGTCATTGTTCCGTGCTACAACGACGCGGTTTCGGTGAAGCGATGCCTGGAGTCCGTTCGCAACCAGACCCTCAAACCGTTCGAGGTGATCGTGGTGAACGACGGCTCGACGGATGAGTCTGCCCAGGTCGTGCGCTCGCAACCCTGCGTGACGAAGTACATCGAACAGGAAAACCAGGGCGCCGGGGCCGCGCGGAACGCGGGCATTGTCGCGGCCACCGGAGACTACATCGCCTTCCTGGACGCCGACGATTATTGGTTGCAGCGGTTCCTGGAAAAGTGCGTCGCCTGGCTGGAAAGCCATCCCGAAGCCATCGCGGTCAGCGCCGGTCAGCGGCTTCGCTCCTGGAACCGGAGGGAGACGCTCAATCCGATCCTGCTGGCCAACGTGGAGGTGGGCAATTCGCTGATGCCCTCGATGCTGGAGGACTTCTTCGGATTCTGGGCGCAGTACGACCACGTTTGCACCGGTTCGGTGGTGATCCGCCGCAGCGCGGTCCAGCAGGTCGGCGGGCAGCTCCCCGATTTGAGGATGTCCCAGGACCTGGAGTACTGGGGCTACCTGGCCACGTTCGGGAAATGGGGGTTCATTCCCGAGGTCCTGTTCGTCAGCGACGGCACGCGGGCGGCCTCGCAGCAGGGTTGGATCAAGAAACATCGGCTCCGATGGGAATGCTGCCCCAAGATCGACCAATGGCAGCGGCGCATTTTGCCGCGCCTGTCGGTCAACAGCATGAGAGGGTTCCAGATCGTGCGCGGCAGGCTGGCGCGGTCGTTCGTCCACTCAAAGATACTGGCCGGCAATGACGGCGAGGCGCGGCAGATCATCCGGGAGTTCGGCGAGGATTTTCCCAGCGACAAGGTCAGC
>CAZYDC010000295.1:2409-6728 GCA_964646065.1 uncultured Planctomycetaceae bacterium
GCGGATCGGGTCCAAGTCGGGCCCCGTGGGGTGGTGGTTGTTCTGCCGTTTCATCCGCGCCCGCGAAAAGCTCAAGGATGTCGCCATCGACCTGCTCCAGGACAGCGCGGCCAGGCGATCCGCCACAACGAAGGCCGGCAACGGCAAATAGGGCCGCTCCGCGCGCCCCGGGCATGCGTGCGACGTTTAAAGGTAGCCTAATAGAGGAGTTTCGCAATTCCTGCCCGAAATTCGAAATCCGAAGCACGAAATCCGAAACAAACGGCCAAATTCAAGAAAGACAATGCTCAAAACCGCCAATCCAGCGGCACGGGGGCGTTTTGAGCATTCGGATTTGTCGTTTGGCTTTTTGTTTCGGATTTCGTGCTTCGTGCTTCGAGTTTCCGCCAAACGGCCGTCTGGTATTGTTTCCGCAAACCTGACAGGCCTCCCGCATTACGCAAGGGTCTGAAAACCGCTATGCAAAAATCCCGGTTTCTGGTAGAATCGCACACTTGCAATCGGTGGTTGCCGGCGAATCATTTTCCGGGAGATGCCCGATACATCGGAAGTATTTATGACCGTGGAGGAGACAACACTCGAGCGTCCAGAGATCGCAGCGGCCCCGCCGCCGCGCGTCCGGTGGCGGAGATTGCTCCCGCGGTGGGCGGCCGGGCTTGTCCTGGCAACCCTGATTATCTGGCCTCTGACAGCGCCGTTCCTGACCACGTTCACCCATTACAAATGGGACCCCCAACTCCAGAGATACGTCGAGCCCGAGGGTTTCGTCAAGGCCTCGATGACCGAGGGATGGGCCCAGTCCCATTACGGCAAGCACGGGATCATCGGGATTCCCGACGTTATGGCCGTTCACGAACCCAAGATCATCCTCTGGGGCAATTCGTTCGTCGAAGGCGCCCAACTCTCCGACGACCTCAAGCTGGCGCGGCAGACCACTGACTTGTTCCGCCAACGCGGCCTGCCGGTCGTCGCCGTGCCCGTGGTTCACCCCGGCTGGTCGCTCGCCGATTGCTGCCTGCGAATTCCCGAGTACGAAAAGCTGGTCGATCCGGTCTGCCACGTGGTGGTCGTGACCACGATGAAGGACACGTTGCCGGACGGCAGGGCGTTCGTGGATCGCCCGGAATTTGCGATTCGCGACTCGTTCGCGCTGCCCGCCCACCAGGATCAAATGGCGGCGATGAACCGCCTGCACCTTCTGTTTCTGGGGCGAGTGATGGGAATGGCCGGCAGGTTGTTGGAGTCGGATGGCTCGGCCGCCCTGCGATTCACCTGCGGGCCGGCGCCGCATAGCCCGGCGCCGCTTCCAACTTGCGCCGATCCGGAGTCTCGCCGGAAGGCCTGGGACTTCCTGCTGGGCTACCTCCGGAGCCGGACCAAGCGGCCGATCGTGTTGTTCTATGCCGCCCAGGTCCCGACGATCCTCAAAGGAGCGATCCAGTACGACGACCCGGACCGGCAGCCGATGGAGGAGTTTGCCGGCGCCTGCCGGCGGCACGGAATCGAATTCGTCAACGTTACCTCGGCCTATTGCGACTTCTACCGTCAGACCGGTTGCTTCCCGCTGGGGTACATCAACGGATTCGTCTCTCACGGCCATTGGAACCAGTACGGACACCGGCTGATGGCGGAGGCGATTGTCGAGCACTACATCAAGGAGCATCCGGGCCAATAACATGCTCTTCTCACAGATCGAATTTCTGATCCTGCTGGCGGTGGTGCTGGTGTTCCTGCGCGCGGTAAGGAACCGGCGGGCGCAGAATGTCTTTCTTCTGCTGGTGAGCTGGTATTTCTACGCCTACTGGGATTGGCGATTCCTGAGCCTGCTGATCGGCACGACGGTCGTGGATTACTTCGTGGGCCTGGGGTTGGGCAAGGTCCGGAACCCGGCCAGGCGCAAGCAGGTGCTGGTGATCAGCATCATCGCGAACCTGGGCGTGCTGGGGTTCTTCAAGTACTTCAATTTCTTCGCGACCTCCCTGACGACGGCCCTGTCGCCGCTGGGCATTCACCTCGGAACGCTCCAGATCATCCTTCCGGTGGGGGTCTCGTTTTACACGTTCCAGTCCATGAGCTACACGATCGAAGTTTATCGCAGGCGCCTGGCGCCGTGCCGCGACTTCCTGGATTACGCCCTGTTCGTGGCGTTCTTTCCCCAGCTCGAAGCCGGACCCATCGTCCGGGCCACGGACCTCATCCCGCAGATCTGTAGCGACCGCCAGATGAGCTGGCAGCGCATGTTCGACGGCTTCCGGCAGTTCACGTTCGGGCTTTTCAAGAAGCTCTTCATTGCCGACAACGTGGCCGTTTTTGTCGACGGCGTGTTCGGAAACGCCGGCGTGTTCGACGGCCCGACGACCTGGCTGGCCGTAGGGGCCTATGCCGTGCAGATCTACTGCGACTTCAGCGGATACTCCGACATGGCCATCGGCACGGCCAGGGCGATGGGCTTCGACTTCCACCCCAACTTCAATTTCCCCTACCTGTCCAGGAGCATCACGGAATTCTGGCGGCGATGGCACATATCGCTGTCGTCCTGGCTGAAGGATTACCTTTACATCCCGTTGGGGGGCAACCGCAAGGGGCCCAGCCGCACCTACGTCAACCTGATCCTGACCATGCTCATCGGCGGGCTGTGGCACGGGGCGGCCTGGACGTTCGTTTTCTGGGGCGGATTGCATGGAACGGCGCTGGCCGTCGAAAAATTCCTGGCCGGCGACAAGAAGCCGGCGCGAGCCGACTCACCCTGGTTGCGGCCGCGGAGCATCGCCGCCTGGATGGTCACGCTGCTGATCGTGATGGTCGGCTGGGTGTTCTTCCGAAGCCAGGGCTTCCACTCGGCCACGTTAATGCTGGACCGAATGTTCCTGCACCCGGGCGGGGTTTCATGGCTGCATCCGTTCGTGTTCCTGGCCATCGGTTTGTGCGCGCTGGAACACGTGCTGCTGAGGGAAAACGCGGTCCAATGGAAACTCCTGCCCGCCCGCCGCCTGGCCACTCCGACCGTTTTGTTCGTGATGATCTGGCTGGTCCTGATCTTCCACGCCACGGAGTTCACGCCGTTCGTTTACTTCCAGTTCTGACGCGAAAACAGCAAAAGCCCATCACCAAGAGCACCAAGCACACCAAGAGCACCAAGAAGAGTACGGCTTCTGTGTCGTGACGCGGGCGAGACGCCCGCGACACTTCCCGGAAACCGAAACGCGCCCCCCGAAAACACTTGATCGGGGGCCGTTCCTTGTGATATATTATCGGAACGTGGAGGTTTTAGCCGGTCTCCAAGGAACATCTCTCACAGGATGCGAGGAAAGTTGAAGATTGTAATCATTGAATGATTGTCCCGGAAACGCCCGATACGATTCCAGGTGTATTTATCGGATTCTCACGAGTTCTTGACGGTCGGAAATTGAACTGAAGCAACGCGTAAGGTGTGAATCGGGACCATGAGAGAGTCAGAAAGTGCCAAAAGTGCCTTCCATGATCGTTCGTTAACGCCGGCGATTGTTAATGTCGGCCTGACAGATGCCGATAACTATAAGCAAGACCGGAACAGGCCGGGAGTTATTGCACACTGCGAAGTGGGCGACCCGGTCCGGGAGCAGGTGATAAGACCATAGCCGACGGATCGGCAAAGAGAAAAAAAGGCTGACTAAACCCGCCTGTGGGAGGCGGGGCGTCGGCACTGGAGAGTGATCGTGAATCTCGTGACTCCGAAGATGATTCGGGCCATGGCGGTTATCTGCATAGCCACCATGGCGGTTGTTGCCGGGTGCGACCCGCAGTTGCCCAGTTCGGATGAACTGGCGGTCTTCAAGAACGCGGGCGCCGTGGGCCCCTCGGTGGACCTGGACAAGGTCGTTCAGGCCAAGCCCCCCGTGGGTTCTTACCGCGTCGTGGTGGGCGACCTGCTGAGCGTCCATGTCCCGTTCCTGTCCTCCCAATCCAACGAGGCCTCGGAGCACCAGGGTGTTCTGCTGCGCCGAGTGGAAGCGGACGGCAGCGTCACCCTCCCGATGGTCGACCAGATCCCCGTGGCCGGAAAGTCGGTGGTGGAGGCCGAGGCGGTCATCGCGGCGGCGTACTACCCTCGGCACATCGTGAACCGTCCGGCGGTGGTGGTCCAGGTGACCGAGTATGACATCCGGTACGTGGAAATCACCGGCGGGGTGGTCAATCCGGGGCGGTATCAACTCCGAGCGGGCGACGAACTGTCGCTGGTGTCGCTGTTGGCCAGGTCCGGAAACATCGTTCCCCAGGGCGCCGGGGTCATTCGCATCACCCCCGCCGGACAGAAGCAGCCTCTGCCCCCGGTGGTGCTG
>CAZYDC010000296.1:0-6717 GCA_964646065.1 uncultured Planctomycetaceae bacterium
GGAATGATTCGCTGCCCCGCGCCCGTTCGGCCTCGCAGGCCGCCCGCCACCACCGCGATCATCAGCACCAATATAGTCGTCTTGGCGCCGCCGGCAGTCCCGCCCGGACTTCCGCCCACGAGCATCAGGCCGCACAGGGTCATCTTACCCGCGTCACTGACCTGCCGCATGTCCAGCGTCCGGAAACCGGCGCTGCGGGCAGAGACGCTTTGAACCACCGACTCTCGCAGCCGCTCGCCTTGCGTCATGGTGGACCAGTTCGCGGCCCCGACGTACTCGCCGGATTTGATCTGGGCCTTCTCGACGAGGTTCTTGTTCATCGCCAGGTTTTCCACCAGCATGAACACCAGCGCCCCGAAAAGGATCAGCAGCAGTGTGCTGCCCAGTACCGCCTGGCAGTGCTCCGAAATCCACGGCCGGGCGATTTCCGGCAGCGAATCTCGCGAAAACGCGCGCCGGCAAAGCCGCCCCGCCGTTTCCCATAATTCCTGGAGCACTCCAACGCCCAGGCCGCCCAGGATAATCAGCGGCATCATCACACCCAGCACCTGCCAGTCGTCGCGGAACCCCGACAGGCTGTCGGTGTAGAGGGTGAAGCCCGCGTTGCAGAACGCGCTGACGCTGTGAAAAACGCTATGCCAGATCGCCTGGCCCCAGCCCATGTCCGCGGCGTCGTTGGTCCAATTGCCTTGGAACAACCCCAACAGCGCCGCCGCGCCGATCGCCTCCAGCACGAGCATCACCGTCAGGATCGGCCAGGCCAAGGCAGCCAGGTCCACCTTGGGCGAGGCCGCCGCGGGGTCCGTCACGGGCGAATTCGACGCGGTCAGTCTGCGGCCGACGCGCACGGCCAGCCATGTGCCCAGCAGCATGAACCCGAAACCGCCGATCTGGACCAGGCAAAGGATCACGGCCTGGCCGAACGTGGTGAAGTCGCGGGCGGTGTCCCGAATCGCCAGGCAGGTCGCGCACGTGGCCCCGGTCGCGGTGAATAGCGCGTCGACAAAGAAGATTCCAGGCGAGTTTTCGGGCACCGCCGCCGGGAGCATCAGCAGCCCCGTCCCGACGAGGATCAGCACGACAAACCCGCCTCCGACCAAAGCGGCCGGATGAATGGCCCGGAGGTATTTCAGGTTCAACGCTCGCAAGAGCGCGAAGACGATGTAGACCTCGACAATCCCCTGGGCGAGCTCATCGCTGGGCACCCCCGCGCCGAAGCGGCGCTGCGCGAAGGGCATGGCGAAGCCGGTAATTACGACCATCGCGTAATCGATCCAGTTGGACCGCAGATAATCCTCACGGCGACTCGCCAGCGCCAGGCGCAACACGCGGTCCAGTACCAACCACGCGGCGATGACGTATTCCGCGAGCATCAGCGCGTCGTGCGGTGGGAACAGGAACCGGTGCCACGTGACCTGAAAGTGAACGTCCTGCGCCGGCCAGGGAGGCGTGTTGAATCCGTGCAACAGCAGCAGCGCCGCCACCGCCGAAAGGCCGCAAAGCCCCAACAGCACGTTCAACGCTGTCGCGGCGAACCGCCTGGCCGGCGAAGATTCAGGATATTCCATTGTCCCGGTCATGGGGTTGGGTCATTGCTTCTTGTAGACCTGCGCGGGGTCGAACAGGGGTTTGCCGAGGGTCTCCCAGTCGCCCTGCTCGGTGAGCTTTCGGTAGAAACACGAGTAATAACCGTTGTGGCAAGCCGCGCCATGTTGCACGACCTCGATCACCAGCGTGTCGGTGTCGCAGTCCGTGTAGATCGCCCGGACCTCCTGCGTGTGGCCGGACGATTCGCCTTTCATCCAATACTTCTGCCGGCTTCGCGACCAGAAATGCGTCTTGCCGGTGCGAATGGTGTCCAGAAGCGAGGCTTGGTTCATGTAGGCCACCATCAGCACCTGCTTGGTGGCGGCATCGACGATCACCGCGGGGATCAACCCGGCGGCGTCGTACTTCAAAGCGGCGACCGTTTCTTCCAACTTGCCCATAACATCTCCAGTGGACTCAATGATTCGTACCTATCGAGATGTTATCAATCTCCCCCAATGCGGTCAAAGAGTAACCGCTTGATAGTCCATGACAATGATACTGTGCCCGGGTGCCATGCCCAAGTCTGCGCGGGCATGTCTTCCGCTCGCCAACATGCCCGCGCAGACTTGGGCATGGCACCCGGATCAGACATTTCTCACTTTTCAACCGTCTCGCAAGGCGTGTAGAAAGTTCCCGGCGGCATGGACAGTTTGTTGGAAAGCTCGCCGATCTTTTCGATGCGGCAGGAGATCGCGTCGCCGCCTTTGAGGTAGTTGCCGGTGGCCAGGCCGACGCCCGATGGCGTGCCGGTGGCGATCACGTCGCCCGGCACGAGCGTCATGATGTGGCTGATGAACGAGACCAGTTCGAACACGTCGAAGATCATCGCGGAGGTGCGGGCCTTTTGGCGGACATCGCCGTTGACCGCGAGCGCCAGTTCCAGGTTCATGGGGTCGCCGATCTCGTCGGCCGTCACGATCCACGGACCCAGCGGGCAGAAACCGTCGGCCCACTTCCCATGCAGCCAGTCGAAGAAATCGTCGCGGGGCCGCTTCTGCCGGCCTTGCGCGAACGTGCAACTCCGCGCGGAAACATCGTTGGCGATCGTGTAACCGAAAATGTGCCGCCCCGCCTCCTGCGATGAAACGCACTTCGCCTTGGCGCCGATCACCACGGCCAACTCGACCTCGTAGTCGATCTGCTTGCTGTACGACGGCCAGGGGATTTCGTCGCCGGGCCCGATGACGCAGGTCGAGGGCATGAGGAAAGGCCGGGGCGTGGTGTGAAACTTGGGATCGTCCGGCAGGGCCTGGCCGCGGTCGAACTCGTTGTGATGCTCCACGTAATTAACCGCCAGGCCGATGATCTTGGGCGGCTGCGGCAGCGGGGCCAGCAGCTTGACCTTCTCCAGCGGGACCGCGCCGGCGGACGGCTGGGCCAGCCGCGAAATCTCCGCCAAGGCCGACTCGCCCGCCTGCATCGCCGCCAGCAAGGTCGCCGGACCGGCGGGCCATTGCGAAGGCACATCCACGACGCCGTCCTGTCTCACCACGCCATACGACGCCAGGCCCTGATAAACATAACTCGCCAACTTCATCGGATTCTCCCAGGGCAATCGCATTGTCGTAGCATGGGCATCTTGCCCATGAGTCTCACGGGCATCTTGCCCGTGGTTTTGTTGCTTCTTTTGTTTCTTCTTTGGCCCCAAAAGATAACGGCAAAAGCAAAGACACGGGCGGGACGCCCGTGAGACTCATGGGCGAGACGCCCATGCTACTATTTGGGAGAATGCGATTGCCCTGCGGATTCTCCCAAAAGCCGCACACTTGGGGCGGCGGAACATTATAATGCTTTCCTGTCGTTCGTGTTGTCATTCGTGTGATTCGTGGTTGGAGATTGTGATGGCCCAGACGTGCGAAACCTGCGGAGCCCGGTGCTGCCGGTACTTTTGTTTTCAGATCGACAAGCCCGGCAGCTTCGAGGAATTCGAGAATGTCCGGTGGTACCTGCTTCACGAGGGCGTGACGGTCCACATCGACCTGGACGGCGACTGGTACATCGCCATCGCCAACCGATGCCTGAACCTCGACGAGAATAACCGATGCCGCCAGTATGCCGAGCGCCCGCTGATTTGCCGGCAGTATGACATCGACGGCTGCGACGTGACCCAGGGCGAGTACGAATACATCGCCCTGTTCACCAAGCCCGAGCAGATCGAGCAGTTCGCCCGCGCCAAGCTGGGGGCCGCGCGGTTCGATAAGATCCAGGCCGCCGCCCGCGCGCGCGTCGAAAAACGCCGCGCTGCCTTGCTGGCCAACCCCGCGCCAAAAGGCGCCAAGGCGCGACGAAAGACGTCCCCCGCTTACCTCGCTCGCACACGAAAGACTCGCAAGAGGCAAGGCTGCCCGCCGCTGAGCCGACTGTTCGCGTGACATCGCGCGACGGAAAGAAGGACCATGACAACCACAATCCCTGACCTTTTCAGCGTCGAAGGCAAGCGCGTCGTCATCACCGGCGGGACCGGCATTCTGTGCGGTGAAATGGCTCGCGCCCTGGCCCGGCGGGGAGCCAAGATTTGCCTGCTCCACTACGACCTGACGCGAGCCGAGGAGGCGTGCAAGCTCATCGAGGCCGAAGGCGGCGTCGCCCTCCCCGTGCGCGCCAACGTGCTGGACAAGGCGCAGCTTCAGGACGCGCTGGCCCTCGCGACCCAAACCCTCGGCGGCTTGGACGTGCTCATCAACGGCGCCGGCGGGAATAAGAAGGAAGCCACGTGCAACCCGCAGACGAACTTCTTCGATCTGCCGCCCGAGGCGATCCGCTCGGTGCTCGACCTCAACTGCCTGGGTACCATGCTTCCCTGCCAAGTCTTCGGCCGGCACATGGCCGCCGCCAAACGGGGCGTTATCATCAACATTGCCTCGATGAACGCGTTCCGCCCGCTGACCAACATCGCCGCGTATTCGGCCGCCAAGGCAGCCGTTAAGAATTTCACCGAGTGGCTGGCGACCTACATGGCCATGAACTTCTCGCCCAGCATCCGCGTCAACGCCATATCGCCGGGCTTCTTCCTCACGCAGCAAAACCGCTTCCTGCTCACCGACGCGTCGGGCGAACTGACCCCGCGCGGCAAGCAGGTGGTCGCCCACACGCCGATGGGCCGGTTCGGCCAACCGGACGAACTCGTCGGCACGCTCATCTGGCTCATCAGCGACGCGTCCAAGTTCGTGACCGGCGTGACGGTGCCGGTCGATGGCGGGTTCAACGCGTACGCCGGCGTCTGAATTTACGATTGTCGATTTACGATTGACGATTGAAGAGTTGTCGGTTCAACTGTGATTCGTCGCCAATCGTAAACCGTCAATCGGAAATAGAGGTTCGCAATGTCCCATATTGATGACTTGAAGTCCTTCACGCCCGCAAAGGCGTTTTTCGTCGGCATCGATTCGGACGGCTGTGCGTTCGATACCATGGAAATCAAGCAGAAGGAATGTTTCATTCCCAATACCTGCAATTATTGGGAACTCCAGGCCGTCTCGACCATGGCCCGTCAGGCGGGCGAGTTCGTCAACCTGTACAGTCAGTGGCGAGGCATCAACCGATTCCCCGCGCTGGTGATGACCCTGGACCTGCTGGCGGACAGGCCCGAGGCCCTCGAACGCGGATACAAGCTGCCCGAGATCGCCCCGCTTCGCGACTGGATCGGCCGCGAGACCGCCCTGTCCAACACCACGCTTAAGAAAGAAGTCGCCGGCACGAATGACCCGCTTCTGACGCAAACGCTGCGCTGGTCCGAGGCCGTCAACGAGACTGTCGGCAAGGTGGTCCGCAACGTGCCCCCCTTCCCGTACGTCCGCCAATGCCTGGAAACTTTGCAGGCGCAGGCCGACGTGATCGTCGTCTCGGCGACGCCATGCGATGCGCTCGTGCGCGAGTGGGCCGAGCATGATATCGCCAGGTACGCGCGAATGATCTGCGGGCAGGAAATGGGCTCCAAGAAAGAGCATCTCCAGCATTGTGCCGGCGGCAAGTACGCCCCCGACCACGTGCTGATGATCGGCGACGCCCCAGGCGACATGAAGGCCGCCAAAGCCAACAACTGTTTGTTCTTTCCGATCAATCCGGGCAAAGAGGCCCAGTCCTGGCAGCGGTTCCTGGAAGAGGGCATCGTCCGCTTCTACGCGGGAACGTTCCGCGGCGCGTACGAGGAAGAGTTGGTCAAGGAATTCATGGACCTCCTGCCGTCGGTGCCGCCCTGGAAGAGCCCCAGGAAATGCTGCTGAAGTCGGCGCACCTCATTGACATTGCCCGCGCGGATTCGGACAATTGCGGTTCCCAAACTTTAAGGAGCGTTTATGCCCGTATTCAAGAGCGGTCGCGGATTGGCCCCCACGTGGTGCGATTTGGAATTCTTCGACATCGTGCGGCTGGGGCCGGGTCAGACACACACGTTTGCCCGCGTGGGCAAGAAGGAAAAACTCCTCATCGGCGGCGGCCGATGCAAGGTGAGCTTTGAAGGCCAGTCCGCCGATGCCGAGCAGGGGGCCAACCTGGACCTCACGCAGGCGGCCAGCCAGTTCGTCGTCAGCGACGTGACGGCGCCGACCGTGCTCATTCGCATGAGCGGGCGATGGGGCGACGAAGTCGGCGGCTCCGGCCTGTTCGGCGTGGCCAACACCGACAAGCCCTCCGACGGCGGCGACAAGGTCACGTACAAGAAGACCACGTGCTTCGACAATCACTTCCACGATTGCGACGAGTACTGGATCGTGTACGAAGGCACCGGCGTGGCCGTCAGCGAAGGCAAGAGCTTCAACGTCGGCCCGGGCGACTGCATCGCCACCGGCATGGGCCAGCACCACGATTTCCCCATCGCAACCACGCCGGTCAAGGCGGTCTATTTCGAGACCACCATGGAAGGCGCCAAGCGCGGCGGGCACCTGTGGGAACACAAGAATGGCAAGGCGCACCCTGTGACGGAACGCGTCTAGGAATTGCGGATTTCGGATTGAACGGCAAAGAAACGGCGAGGACGCGTATTGTCCGCTTGTTCGTCGTTCAATAGGTAATGCGGAATTTCCAAAGAGGATGAACCATGAAGAATGCGGAAGAACTTAAGCAGGCCTTTAACCGGGCCTTGGAGTGGATGGACCTGCGCGACGATCAGGGCCAGAGCGTCGCGGGCGA
>CAZYDC010000297.1:0-6707 GCA_964646065.1 uncultured Planctomycetaceae bacterium
CCGGCGAGTGGTCTATATCGAAAACACCGCCATGTTCGTCCAGATCGCGGAAGGTTTGGGGATTCCAAGCATCCTTCACACGGATTACGGGTCCACCTGCGCGAAACCGGCTTCGTTCGGATTGCGGAATGATAAACCTGGCGAGGAGTGAGAAGTGGCCGGTTCTTCACCATCGCCTGCAGCGCCGGAAAGACCTTCTTGTGGGCCAGGTCGCCGGTGGCCCCGAAAAACACCCGCGTGTCGGAATGGGAAGAGTCGGAGTTCATGATTTCGCGTCTCCCGGTTTCTCCAAGTGCCCGCCGAAACCAAACCGCATTGCGGAGAGCCGTTTATCCTGGTAATCCGCCTCGGTGTTCCTTGGCTGGCCCATGTTCGAGGAGCAGGGCAACCGCGTCCAATTTCCTTCATCCTGCCGCTGACGCGGCTGATCAAGCCGGTGGTGGCGTGTGGCGTGAGAAAGTGTGTGACGGATATTGCGAAACGTGCGGCGGTTTCCAGGCCGTAAGGTGTGGCGTCATTTCTGTGGCCAGGGCCGCCGGCAAGGTCATGGGTGAAACATGCAATATCGGCCCCTAGAAATGGGTCTGGTATTCCTCGTACATCTTCTTCAGCAGAGCGGGGGTATCCAGGTGGTATGGGCAGCGTTGCTTGCATAGACCGCAATTCGTACATGACTTGATCCGGTCCATCTGCTCCCGCCACTGTGGGGTTAGGAATGTCGCCGCCGGCATCCGCCGCAGCAGGAACGACATGCGGGCCGCCTGGGGAATCGGGATCTCCGCGGTGCAAGGCAGGCAATACCCGCACGCCCGGCAGAAATCGCCGCCCAACTCGGCCTTGAGCCGTTCGATGGTCTGGAGCATCTCCGGCCCCAATGCCGGCGGATCCTTCTCCAACGCCAGAAGCTGGTCCAATTCCTCCAGCCGCTGAACGCCCCAGATCGGCAGCACGTTCTCAAACCGGCGAAGGAAAGCAAATGCCGACGCGGCGTCGGTCAGCAACCCGCCGCACAAGGCCTTCATCGCAATCAGCCCCACGTCCTGCTGCCTACAGATCTCCGGCAAGCGCAGATCCTCCTCGGAGGAAATCGCGCAGAGCGGGAACTGCACCGTGTCGAAGAGGCCGCCGCGAGCGGCCTCGATGGCGACACTGAGCCGGTGGCTGGTGATCCCGATGAAACGGACCATGCCTTTCGCCCGCGCCTCCATCAGGCCGGCCAGCGCGGAGTTCGCGTCGTTGGGGTCGCCAACGGTAGGGGGGTTGTGCAATTGCAGGATGTCCACGTAGTCGGTGCGGAGATTTCGCAGGCTGGTCTGAAGGTTCTCCAGCAGGGCGGCCCGGTCGGTCGCGCCGCTCTTGGTGGCCAGGAAGATCGACTTGCGCACATCGCCCAAGGCGCTGCCGATCTTCTCTTCACTGTCGCCGTACGCGCGGGCCGTGTCGTAGAAATTGACGCCGCCCTCGTAGGCCCCGCGCAGAATGGCCCGCGCCTGCTCGAAGCTCACACGCTGGATCGGGATGGCCCCAAACGCCGTTCGTCCTACCGTCAGTCCGGTACGTCCAAGTCGAATTCTTTCCATGCCGTAAAAACCTCGTCTGTAAGGGGCGCAACCGATCCGGCTCGGGATGAGCCGAACCTCTTCCGCATCATCGATCATCGCCACGCCGGTTCATTTTGGGGATATTGTACCATGCACTCCCCGCGTTGCGCCAAGGCAATCGCATACGGCTTAGTCGGGAATTTCGGGGCTCGGTCGCGGTTTGGGCGGCAATGATTTCCAAAAACACCGCCGCGTGCGGTATAGTCTCCGGGAGTTACTCCTTGAAGACGCCGATTTCCCAGAGCGAATAGCCATAGGGGGTCGCACGGCGAGTGCCGGTGATCCTCACCCAGCGGGCGTCAACCGGCGCGAAGCGGACAACCTCAAGTTCGCCTTGCCCCGAGTTGGTTTGATAGACCTGCTTCCACGTCTTTGCGTCGAGCGAGACGTCGATCGAATAGGCCTGGGCGTAGGCCACTTCCCAATAAAGCGTGACGCGTGAGATCCGCCGGGGTTTTTCGAGGTCCACGGCAATCCACTGCGGATCGCTGAACGCGGAGGACCATCGGGTGTCGAGCTGCCCGTCCACGGCAGCGGCGGGGGACAAGGCGCCCGCTTCGGCAAGGCTCGAGGACGCCTTCACCGGTTTTCCGGTCGCAAGGCTCGCGGGGGCGCGGCGCTGGGCTTCGCTTAGAATTCGGAAGTCGCGCAGGCTGCGAACCGGCGGCTCGCCCGGCCGCACCAAGGCTGCCTCCAGTTGGTAGTCACCCGGCAGGTTCGGGATCGGGATGTCAAACGTGAGCTTCTCTTTGCCCAGGGCCGCCACAACGCAGGGCTGGGTTTTCTCCTGGGCCAATTGGCCGTCGCGGTAAAGCCGCAGTCGCACCGTTCCACGCCAAGGTTCATACAGGTCGTTGATCACGAAAACGGTGAACGGTTGCGACTTGCCCATCGGATAGGTTTCCGCCCAGGCGTCGAGCATGATTCCGACGGGGGCGAAGGCGTCGCGGACATAGGTCGCGAACTCACTATCCCAGGTGAGTTTCTCGACGTCCACCCAGTGGTCGCTGGTCTGGCCGTCCGGCCGCGAATAGCCCAGCGAGCAGAAGTGCAGCACGCCCGCGCAGGCGCGCCGCGACCGCCAGAGCTCCGTTTCGGCCGCGAGGAGCCGGGCGTAAAGTTGTCGCCGCTGGGCGGTCGTCGAATCCCGACCCAAAAGGTTTCGGTAGAGTTGCGCTGTCAGCGTCGTGGGCGTGCCGTCCCGGTTCAGCCAGAGCCAGCCGTACTCGTTGACGATGATCGCGTTCTTACCGGGCTTCCAACCCAGCGTGCATGGATCGCCGCCGATATTCGCCAGCCGGACCACCGGGTTGCAGAAGTGATACGGATGCTGCTCGGACGAGTCGCCGGGATTTCCAGGCGCCCCCCAGCCGTTGTCCCATGGGCGGTTCGAGAAATCCAGCCCGCGGACCTTTCGGATCGCCTCGCTGGTCTCGGCCGCACGCGTCTCATTGCAGGCGTCCCAGAGCACCACGCAGGGATGGTTCCACCGCTCCTGCATCCACTCGGTGAATTCGCGGGCGAGTTCCTGGGCGTCGAAGTCCTTGGGCGGAGAACTCATGTTCCAGATCGGGAACTCGTCCTGGATGAGAAAGCCCTCCTCGTCGGCGATGCGGTACCAGGCCTCCGGCGGGAAACCGATGCAGTAGCGCAGAGAGTTCCAGTGCATGTCGTGGAACGCCCGGTGCAGGCGGCGGACCCACTCTTCGCGCCAGGGCTTGTCACCCCGCTGGGAATCCTCGAAGAACCGGTACAGGGTCACGTTGCTGCCGCGCATGAAATACGGTTTGCCGTTGAGGATCGCCCGGCCGGTGTCCGGATCGAAACGAAACGTCCTCATGCCGAATCGGGCGGTCATCTCGTCAGCACTTCCGCGGGCCTCCACCTCGTAGAGGAAGGGGGTTTCCGGCGACCAGAGCCGGCAGTTCCGCAGCGGGATGGTCGCGTGTCCCGTTGGCTCCGGTCCGCCGCCGGCCGGGATCGCGCAGGTGGCTTCGCCGACAATGCGGCCGGTGGAGACCTCGCGGACGATCATCCGCAACGAAGTCCCATCGCCCGGCGCCAGATGACTGACCCAGGCGTGAACCGTAACGGACTTCTTCTCGATGTCCGGCACGGCCTGCATCCAGACGATGTGCGGCGCTCCGGTGAGCGTCAGCTCGACCGAGTCGAAGATGCCGGGGATGAACTTTCTTTTCTCGTAATCCCAGCCGTTGGGAACGGTGGGGGGCAGGGCGTCCTGGAAGGCGCCCACTCGAATGAGGAGTTCGTTTTCGCCGATCCGAAGCGCTTCGTGGGCGTCGAACACGCCGGGCGTGAAGCAGGGAAGGTGGTCGCCCAGGACCTTGCCGTTCAGAATGACCCGGGCGCCGAACATCGCGCGGTGAACCGTGAGCACCGCCACGGCCGGGATGGGGCCTTCTACACGGAACGTGCGGTGATACCAGAAGGCGTCGCGAAGCGGGCTCTTAACGCCTACGTCGCGAAAGGGGGGCTCTGCCATGTCGATCAGCCCCGGAACGGGGATTCCGTGCTCGTATTTCGCGGGCGCGGCGTTCACAGACCCTTCGGCGATCTGCCAGTTACCGTCGAGGGAAAGGACGGCGCGGCCGCCTTGCTCGCCGGCCGCGCGCCCGACTTGCCCCGCCGTCCCGCAACCGGCCGCAAAGGCCAGACACATGACGCCGATCCATCGGATTTTCCGAATCATATTCACACTTTGCATTTCATTTTACCTCGTATGGGCCGCGCCGGGCGACCGATCTAATTGCGGCTTCGCCGGCCCAGCGTGTCGATCAACACGGCGACCAGGAGCGTCGCGCCCATCACCAGCGTATTCCAATACGGATCCACGCCCAGGAAGGTCAGCGACCCCACGACAATCGTCATCAGCAACGCTCCCAGGAACGAGCCCAGCACCGTTCCCTCGCCGCCCTGCAGGCTGGCGCCGCCGATAATGACGGCCGTGATGACCTTCAGCTCCAGCCCGGTGCCCGCAGTCACGGACGCCGAGCCCAACCGAGCGGTCATCACGATCCCCGCCAGCCCCGCCAGCAACCCGATGAGGGCGTAATTGAAAACCTTGATGAAATTGACGGAGATTCCCGACAGCACAGCCGCTTTCTCGTTGCCGCCGATATAGTAATTCTGGCGGAAAAACCTGGATTTCCGCAGCAGCAGGTCGCCCGCAAGGATCAGCACCGCGGCGATGATGATCGGATACTGCACGTGCAGGAAAGTCCCCTGTCCGATGATCTTGAAGTCCTCCGGCAGGCCGGCGATGTTCTTGCCCTCTGTGGCCGGCAGCAGAATGCCCCGCACGATGCTCATCATCGCCAAGGTGGTGATAAACGGGTTGATGCCGATCTTCGCGATGATCAGGCCGTTGACCATGCCGATGGCGATGCCCACGCCGAGGCCCGCGCCGATGGCGGCGGGCACGGGCACGCCCTGGGACAGGCAGAACGCCGTCACCGCCCCGGCCAGCGCCATCGCCGAGCCGACCGAAAGGTCGAACCCGCCCGAAACCATCAGGATGGTCATTCCGATACCGACGATAGATTCCACCGACATCCCCAGAAACATGGCCAGCCAGTTGCCCTTTGTGAAGAAAACATCCGACTCAACCGTCATCACCGCCGAAACCAGCACGATGATCATCAGCAGGATGAATTCGCGAAACTGCGTGAAGCGGAGCAACCGCGTCCCCAGATTGGCAGGGGCGGGGAGGGCGGCAAGATCGTTGGAATAGGGCTGCGTCATGTCAGGCATTCTCCGTCAAGTCGCCCTTCGGCAGTGAGCTCAGGGCCGAACTGCACGCCGGTTGCGGCGGCGATGATATTCTCCTCGGTGGCCGCCTCGCGTGGCAATTGGGCGACTATCCGTCCGCCGCGCATCACCAGGACCCGGTCGGCCAGGCCCAGGATTTCCTGGAGATCCGAAGAGATCATCAGGATGCCCACGCCGGTGGCGGCCAGGTCGCGGAGCAGGGCGTAGATTTCGCTGCGGGCGCCGATGTCCACCCCGCGCGTGGGTTCGTCCACGATCAGCAGCCGGGGGGACGCAAGTTGGCGCTTGCCGTGGATGAGGCCGCGCGGCCTTGCGGAACCGTTCGCGCCGGATTGCGTTAAGATGCCCATCCACATGGACAGCAGCACTTTTTGCTGATTGCCTCCCGAGAGACGCCCCGCCAGTTGCGACGTGGACGGCGCGACGATGTTGAATCGCGCGCGGATCTCCTCCGCGTGGCGGCGAATCCGTCCCTCGTTCATCCAGCCCAGCGTCCCGGCGAATTCCCGCAGGCTGGGCGCCACGCAGTTGTCGCGGATCGACATCCGCGGGAACAGCCCCTGGTCCTTTCGGTCCTCGGTGAGATAGCCCATGCCGCGCGAAATCGCCTGGCGCACGGAGGCGATCTTCAGCCGCTCGCCGTCCAGGGTCATCTCGCCGCTATCGAGCCGCTCGATGCCGCAGATCGCCCTGCCCAGCTCCGTCCGCCCCGAGCCCACCAGCCCGGCCAGGCCGAGGATTTCCCCGCGACGCAGTTCGAAACGGATGTCCTGAAAAACGCCCTCCCGGCCGGCGCCTTCCAAGCTGAAATATGCTTCGCCGACGGGCGCCTTCCGCTGCCCGTACACGTTGAGCAGTTCCCGTCCGACCATCTTGCGGACGATGGCGTCTTCCGTGGCGTCGCGGATGTCCAGGGTGTCCACGTAGCGCCCGTCGCGCATGACCGTGGCGCGATCAGCCACCTCGAAGATTTCTTTGAGGTGATGCGAAATGTAGATGAACGCCACGCCTTCGGACTTCAGACGACGGATATTCTCGAACAGCAGTTTGGTTTCCACCGCTGTCAGCGAACTGGTGGGCTCGTCGAGAATGACAACCTTGGGCCGGTGCGACAGGGCCTTGAGAATCTCGACCACCTGCCGCTGGGCCATCGACAGGTTTTTCACCAGCGTCGCCGGATGGATCGCCAGGTGAAACATCGCGAGCATCTGGGCGGTTTGGCGATGCAGGGCGGGCCGGTCGATCAGGTTCAGCCATCGCGTCGGCTGGCTGTGCGCGAAAATATCCGCGGCCACCGAGAGATTCGGCACGAGGCTG
>CAZYDC010000298.1:0-6705 GCA_964646065.1 uncultured Planctomycetaceae bacterium
CTCCTGGGCCTGGAAAACGAGTATGCCTTTCACGCGGTCGGGCCGCGCGGAGGCGCCGTCGACCGCGCCGAAGCGCTGCAGGATCTCAATGCGATCGCCGCCGAGGAGTTGGCCAGCCTCCCGAGCCTGAGCGGCAACGGCATCTTCCTGGGCAATGGCGGCCGAATCTACCAGGACACGGGGGCGCATGAGGAGTACTGCACCCCCGAGTCGGCCAATCCGTGGGACGTGGTTCGTTACCTGATTGCAGGTGAGGATATCCTTTTGGGTCTGGCGGCGAAGCTGGTCCAGCGGCAAAAGCTGACCAGCGCGGTTTTCTACAAGTCCAATGTGGACTACTCGGGCGCCGGCACCACCTGGGGAGCGCACGAGAACTACATGCATCGCGCCGACACGGAGAAGCTGCCGGAGGACCTGATCCCGTTCCTGGTTTCGCGGGTGATCATCACCGGCGCCGGCGGATTCGATCCGACAACGCCCACCGGCTGCCGCTTCACGCTTTCGCCCCGCGCGTTTCACATCACCGCCGGCGTGACCGACAGTTCCACCGGCGGGCGAGGCATTTATCACACCAAAGATGAGCCGTTGTGCTCCGGCGACCACCACCGTTTGCACATCCTGGTGGGCGAGAGTCTGTGCTCGCACACGGGGAACTGGCTGAAATTCGCCACAACGGCGGTCGTGGTTGCGATGGCCGAGGCGGGTCTTCGTCCCGGACGCGATGTCGCGCTGCGCCACCCGGTGGATGCGCTGCGGGGGTACGCGTCGGATCCCACATGCAAGGCGACGGCCGTAACCGGCGGTGGCGGCCTCATCACCGCGCTGGAGGTCCAGCGGCATTACCTGGACCTGGCTCGGCGGCACATCGCCGCCCCTTTCATGCCCCCCTGGTGCCGGCAGGCGGTCGACGAATGGGATGCGATGCTCAAGCGGATTGGGGACGGGGCGCCCGACAATGTGGCGACGTGTTTGGACTGGGCGATCAAACACCGCATCTACGGTTCTCGAATCGCAAAGAAAGGTTTCACCTGGCCGATGCTGCACCACTGGAACAATCTGATGAAACTTTTGCGCATCTGCGCAGAACTTTGGCCCGGAAAACTGCCGAAGGCGGGCCTGACCGCGGACTATGTCCTGAAGTCGCACGGCCCGTTCAAAGCCGTCGTTCGAGAACTGGGCCCGCACGTGGCCGCCCGCGGCCTGCATTGGGATCAGTTGGACCGTTTTCTCGAGCTTCGTCTGGAGCTCTTCGAGATCGATACGCGGTTTGGAGAACTGGGCCCCGGTGGAATTTTCAACTCACTGGATCGCGCGGGCGTCCTGGAGCATCAGTTCCCCGGCGTCGATAACATCCCCCATGCCGTGGCCAACCCGCCGGCCATCGGACGCGCCAAACTTCGTGGCGAAGTCATTCAGCGGTTGCACGGCCGCGATCCAGGCTACGGCTGCGATTGGGAGATCATCGTGGATGCGAACAAGCAAGTGGCGATGGATCTGCGGGACCCCTGGGCAACCGACGAAACCTGGTCCGCCGCGGCGATGCCGCTGATAGACCAGACGGTTGCCCGGAGGCGCTTGCGAGCATCCCAGAGCCCCGCCCCGAGTCCATTCTGAGGCAGATCATGATGACATTACCCACATCTTTGATAAGCGAACTGCGAAGCCGCCGTGTGCGCATCGACGTGCCGGACATGAATACCGTGGTGCTGCGGCAGGTGCCCGTCCGCGGCGAAGTATTCAACAAGCCGATGACCAATCTCCTGGTCAAACGCCCGGCCCCTGGGATGCCCTTCCTGACGCTGGTGGATGAGAACCTCACCTACGTTGGCGACGATCCCGCCGTCAAGACCGCCTTCGCCTGCGTCGCCGGTCAGCAGGGCTGGCGGCCCCTGGCGCTGGATGCCCCGGCGGGCGGGGACCTGGCCCTGGTGCTGCAAACCGCTCTGCGCATCCTGGGTTTTGACAACCTGCCCTCGCCGCATTCGCCGCCACCGGAACAGTCGCCGGCACGCTTGCTGGCACGATTCGGAAAGCCCGTACGCGCCGGGGCCGACACGCCTGCCACGATCGGCCGGGAAGATGAGATTACGGAGATCGTCGCCTGTCTGCGGCGTCGGGAACCTTGTATGCCCTTGATCGTCGGCGCCCCGGGATCGGGCAAGACCAACCTCCTGCACGGCGTGGCCCACAGGCTCTGCGAACTACCCGGCGCCGAGAGTCTGATCGAGCTCGATCTTCTGGATGTTTTCTCCGCCGCCGCGGATGCCGGCCGGACGCGGTGCTTCACGGAACTGCTGGCCGAGGCGGCCCAGGCACATGCCGTCGCCGTGATCGAGCACGCCGAGCTTGTCGTGGAGCACATCGATTGGGGACCTCTGTTGCTGAGCCGCGCCCTGAACGAAGGCGTACGGATCATCGGCACCAGCTTGCCCCAAGCCTGCGAGCCGTTCCACTGCCCCGACCTGGTTCGCCGCATCCAGGTCATGGAGCTCTGCGAACTGCCCCTAAAGAGCTTGATCCAAATCGTAGCCAATGCCGGGGCCGCCTACCCCGTGGAAATCCACCCAACCGTTGCCGGGGCCTGCATCAAGGCGACGCAGGACCTGCCGGGGCATTTCCCGGGCAAGGCACTTTCCCTGCTCGATGCCGCCGCGAGTTTTGCAGCGGCGAGCGGCGCTTGCGTTCTTGCGGCCGACGACATCTACAGCGCCGCCCAGAGGCTCCGGCCGTTGCCCCAGCCACAACAGGGCGGCTGAACTATCTTGTGGAGAAGCGAATGACTACGACCCCTTTGCATCAACCTTCCACTTCGGCCTGCGTGCTGGATGTGCTGGACCAGTGCGCTGCGGGCGACGAGATCTGCCTCCGGGCGATTGGCCTGCTGCTGTTATCTCAACCCGAACTCGTCGGCCAGATCCACAGTCTCGCCGCGGCGGAACAGTGCCTGCGGCAGAGGCTGGAAGACGACAGGCTCAAGGGCACGGTCGAACCGCCCGAGACGCTGGTCTGGGTTCTGGCGTTGGCCCAGTTGCTCCACAAGACCGGCCGAGACCAGGAGGCGGACTCGTTCCATCAGCGGGCAGTCGATACGATCTCAACGTGCGGCCTGAATACCGAGCAGATGTCGACGTTGGCCAACGAGGTGGACCAGATGTTGCGGGTAGCGGGCCACGAGGATGCGGCCAATGCCGTTCGACGCCGATTGCGCGTGCAAATCCAGATGGCGGCCACGGACGATAGCGAACTCTTATCGCTTCGCGAACTGGCGTTCGAGGCCTTTCAGGGAGGAAGCCTTGCGGACGCCGAGCGGATCTACCGCCATCTGCTGCTGCGTAACTTCGAGATCGCCGGCACCCACTGCCATCTGGCGCGCGTGCTCCTGACGGCGGATCGCCAGGCGGAAGCCGCCGAAGCGGTGGAAATCGCCTGGCAGAATCGTACCGGCGCCGCACCGTACGAAATCGTAAGGATTCATTTTCTCCGCGGGCTTCTGGCGACCCTGGCCGGTCAGGATGCCGCCGGGCATCTGGCGGCCCTGACGGAGGCGATTCAGAACCCCGGAAGTCACCATCCCTGGCTCCTGACGCCTGTCCTGGTCGCCCTCCGGCCGCGCCTGACCGACGAATCACACGCGTTTTTCACTCGCCTGGCGGATACCGTGAACGACCGGGCCGCCGGATAGGAGGTCGCCTGCATGTCTGAAAAGGAATATTGGGAAGATCATTCCCGCGACCCTTTGCATCGCGACTCGATGGCTGACGTTGCGGTCGAGCCCGATCTGGACCTCGCCATCCAACGCCGTGAAGCCGGCGACCTGGAGGGATCTCTGGGCATGCTGCGAGCGCTTGTGGCGGCACGGATGCGGCGGCAAGGACGGAAAGGATTCGATACCCAGTGTGCATTGAGCCAACAGGGACGAACCCTTCGGGCCATGGGGCGGGCGGCCGAGGCGAGCGACCTGCACTGGGAAGTCCTCGCCATTCGCTTCGAGCTCTATGGCCGCTTCAGCGGTTTCACGCGGAACAGCGCCGGCATCCTGGCCGATACGCTGGGCATGCTCAACGACCCCGAGATGGCCGCGGCGATCAGACTCTGGCTGCGCCCGCCCGATAGCCCATCGTCAACCGATCTCATGGCGATTATGCGGGTGGACGCTCGGATGAACGACGCACTCGCGACCCGTCAGGCATACGTCACGCGCCAGGTAGCCAAGTTGGTCCGAGGTTATTTGGGACGGCCAATTCGCAATCGCATCTGATTCTCGACAAGGTGACCCGCGGGATAGTGGCACGGATCACTCCGGAGTTCTAGGGGACTCTAACATAACCCGTAGCACGGGCGTCCCGCCCGTGAGTCGCATGGGCATCTTGCCCATGTTCTGCGGTGTTGCCACGGGCGAGACGCCCGTGGGACTCATGGGCAAGATGCCCATGCTACGTTTTGTTAGAGCGCCTAACAGCAAGTATTGCTCCTGCTTGCTATTCTCGCGCGAACGTGATTTTCCAGCCGACGAGGGTTCCTTGATGTTTCGATTCAGATGGCTCCACAACGGCGTCGGCGTCTATCCTAACTGACCTTTGGCTGCCCGTACACCTCCAGTCCCGCCTCGCGGAATTTCGACGGAAGCGTGCGCATGGCATCCACGTCGTAGCCTTGGATCTCGGCTGAAAGTTTATCCCACGGCACCAGGTACGGCGAGAGCTTCCTGGCCACGTCCTTGGTGTCGGCGTAATGCCAGCCAAGGAGCAAGCGCTCGACGTTCCAGCGGCCATGCTCCATCTCGGCCAGCCGGCGGATGCCGTCCTCGCCGATCTCCTTGACCATGTCCAGCAGCGGCGCCGCGGGGTCGCTCAACTTGCGGATGCCCAACCCGGCCGTGGCGAGGATGTTCTCCGCGTAAGCGATCTGGTGATGATTTGAAACCTTAAGAATTTCGGGCAGATCTTTCCACGGCAGCAGCGAAGGCTCCTTGGGTATCGCGGACTTGACGTACTCCTCATGGGCCTTCTGGGCCGCCTTCTCGAATTCTTCTCGTTTCATGGGCAGTTCGTTTACCAGCAGGAACGCCCGCAAAGTCATCGCGTCCATGGGCAGTTTCGCGAGGTTCGAGCAGTCCTGCCAGTGGGATTCATCGAACCGGCGCTCTTTGGGCAAGGAGGCGTCCTCGATCAATCCCGTCTTGGCCCCCAAGGCCAGCGAAAAGGCGCAATCGGCCTTCGAGATGGGCCCGCCGTCGTAGCACAGGACTTTCACGCGCTGGGGGTCCAGACCGGCCACAACGATGTCCGTCCATGCCTGGAGGAGGTCCATGGGCGTGAAGTCGGAGCCCGAGGAGGTGAATCGCCGGGCATAGCGGGTATCCACCTGGATGCCCTGAGGCAGCAGCCTGGGCAGATACCCCAGGGCGCGTACTCTGCCCGACGATTGCTCTGCCACGTCGCCGGCCAGCCCGCAGATGCCCGCCGTGGTGCCTCCTGAAACCAGCGTGAACGCAAGCCCCTCGCAGGCCCGCAGCAGCACGGGCTTGAAGGCGTTTACGGCGCCTTGGATCTCGGGGGAACACCCGCCCAAAAGGATGACGACACGGTCCTCCCTGGAGAACGGCGGCTGGCCTTGGCTGTCGGAAGCCATCGAACATAGGGCCTCGGACGCGCTGGCGTCGCCCAACCGGACCGTGAGCCCCACCAGGACGGATCGCTGGCACCAGTCGAATCCGTTGAGTTTCTCGCGGATGCACTGGATTCGCCGGAGGGCCTCCCTCAAACGAAGCAGCGCCCTGCCGGCCGCACAGGGACGATCCGGAGGGACGGCGTCCCCGTCCTTGCCAAGTTTGGCATCCTGCGGCCGGTCGCAAAGTCGGATCAACTGTGCCGTGGCGGCCAACGACTGTAACGGCTCGCCAATGAGCAGGTGGAACATCGCCAGGCAGCCCCAAGCCCAAGGCAGGTTGACGCGAGCCTCAATCTCGTTGCGGCAGCGGTCCATCGCGCTGCGGATCATGGGGGCAGCCAGTTGCACGACGGCATTATTGCCGGAGTGGGCGATCTCGAACTCGACGTAGCGGCAGAGCGTGACCGGCTCGGTCGCGTCGATCGCGACCGCCTGACCGAAGAGTTCGCGGGCTTTGCCGTCGTCTTCCGCGGCCCACGTCTCGGCCAGGGCACAGAGGGTTTCCGGGTCTTTCCGCGAGTGCCCGCAGGCCGCCTCCAGGCAGCGGCGACCTTCGAGATACCCGCTGCTCTTGGGACTGTCCGCGTTCATCTCGGTCAGGGCCAGCCCGCGGACCCGCTGCACTCCCTGATGCGCCTGCGCGGCGTAGGGCGACAGGACCTCCAGCGCCAGGCCGTGCTGGCCGATCGACAGCGCCAATTGCGCGATCCGCACGGCCAGGTCGGCCGAATCCGGCGTGCATGAAAGCACGATGCGCAGGCGGGCGATCTCGGCCAGGACCTCGTCCCGGCCGTGGTAGGCGCCGAAGTTGGACTTAAAATCGGCCAGGCCCTTCACGAGCCGTCCGAACTCGCGGTCGGCGCCTTCCAGCACGGCCGCTAACACGGCAAACTGCCGGTGAATGCGGGCAGGCACCTTAAGTTCGGTCTTGTAGGTCATCTCGTGTCCGATGTCGGCCCAGGCGTGCTCCAGTACGGTGCGGACCTGGATTTCGGCCTTGAGGCGGGCGGGAGCAAGCAGTTCCGGCGGCGCCGC
>CAZYDC010000299.1:0-6654 GCA_964646065.1 uncultured Planctomycetaceae bacterium
CTCGCACCGGCTGGACAAGCAGCCGTATGGGCTGCACGGACACCATACTAATTACGCAAGCCACAATCGCGGTTGAACGGTAATTGGTATGGTGTCCCCGAATTACCCCCTTCGCGTTCCAATCTTGTGGAGTATAATACTGGAGTGCGGCACAATTCATGCGCGTCAGGAGGTCGAGTATACGTAGTGACGAGATAGATCCGCTTCGACACGTGAGGTTCGCCGTCAGGCCGAGCAGCGCCGCAGTTCCACCCCGAAGGAAAGCCCAACCGCCGGTCCCGCCGGCGGCCGGACGAGCGTCCGCGCATCGGCCCGAACCGCCGGGGCAATTCGCGTCGTGGGTCTTGGCGCGCGGGGGCCTGGACGTGCGGAACTATCGCGGCGAACCGCTCCGGCGGCGAGTGTCGGCGGTTCTTCGAGTGCTCCACGCCCGCACGCAGGAGCAAGCCCGGCAGATATTGGAACAGCGGCCGGAACTCCTGCCGGCCGCCATCAACGCGCTGCTCATCGGCGTGACGAGTTTCTTTCGCGACGGATCGGTGTTTGAAACGTTGCGGACGGACGTGCTGCCCAAACTGGCCTTGCTTAACCGGCCCGTGCGGGTCTGGAGCGCCGGCTGCTCCAACGGGGCCGAGCTGTACAGCATGGCCATCCTGCTGGCGCAGGCAGGGATGCTCGAGGGCAGCTTCCTGCTGGGCAGCGATTGCCGTAGCGAGGCCCTCGAACAGGCACGGGCGGCGGCCTACGACAGCGACGACCTGCGGTTGATCGAACCGGCGGTACTGAAGAAATACTTTGAAGTCGGTGGGCATGAAATAAATAGGGACGGACCCCATTTTCTTCGGAAAGAAAATAGGGTCCGTCCCTATTTATTTCGGCCGGTCGAATCGCTTCGCCGTCAGGTCCACTGGAAAGTCGCCGACCTTTGCGGGCACATTGAGGACGGGCCCTGGGACATTATCCTGTGGAGGAACATGGCGATTTACCTCACGCCCGAGGCGAGCGCGGCCGTGTGGCGGGGCCTGGTTTTGGCCCTGGGGCCCCAGGGCGTGCTGGTGGTGGGCAAGGCAGAACGCCCGCCGATTGGACTGGAATTGGTCAGCGTCGGCAGGTACATTTACCACCCTGAAGACGACACCGCTCGCGGCAACCGCCGGCATCAACCGCGACCGGCAAATCATGGCGCACAACAAATCCCGGAGATGTTCGCATGAGACTTGGAGTAAAACTTGCCATCCCGTTTGTCCTGGCGCTGCTGATTATCGGCGGAGTGGGCATCTGGTCCTACATGGGAATCCAGGAGGGGACGGAGGCCAACCGCTGGGTGGCGCATACACAAGAGGTGATGGGGAACCTGGATCGCGTCGTGAAGGCGCTCGACGATGCCGAAACCGGACAACGGGGTTTTCTGCTGACCAGTGAGGACCGTTACCTGGAGCCGTACAACGCGGCCGCCGGGGAGATCCGGAAAGACATCGATAAGGTGGCTTCCCTGACGGGGGACAATCCCGGGCAGCAACGGGATATCCAGCGGCTTGGCAAACTTGCCGGCGACAAGCTCGATGAATTGCGGGAGACCATTGATCTCAACAAACAGGGAAAACACGAGCAAGCCTTGCAGATCGTCCGCAGCGACCGCGGCGAGAAGATCATGGACGATATTCGCAAGCTCGTCGATGGGATGGCGGCCCGCGAGCGGCCATTGCTGGAAAAGGAGAAGATCGCCGCCAGCGAAGCCGCCTCGCAAACCGTTCAGACGGTGACCTTGGGCGTGCTGCTGTCGCTGCTGGTGCTGGGTGTCGCGGCCGTGATCGCCCTACGCGCCTTGCGGACGCCCGCCCCGGGCACAACGCCCGAAAGCGCTGGCAGGAAATGGCCCGGAATTGTGATTCGCTACGCGTTCGCGGTCGGGATCGTCGCATTAGCCACGGCGGTGCGATGGTGGCTGGACCAACATTTTGGGACCAACGCGGCCACATTCATCACGTGGTACCCTGCCGTGTTGCTGGTGGCGAGCGTAGCCGGCGGCGGGCCTGGAATTTTCGCCACCCTCTTGTCGGGAGTGATTGCCGATTATTGGTTCATCCCCCCGTATGGGCATTTTGGCATCGATAGGGCGAGCGACGCGGTGGCGCTGGGCATTTTCACCGGCACCTGCGTCGCCTGGAGCCTCCTGGCCGAGATGCTGCGGCGTTCCCGCTATGCCCAGGCGGTCGCCGCCACGCAGGAGCGAGAACTGGCGCTGCTGAACATGGGCAACCTCATGGCCCTGGACCTGGATCACCGCATCGTGCGCTGGAGCGACGGCAACCGGCGGCTGTACGGTTTTGACGCCGGGGAGGCCAAGGGCCAACTCACGCACGAATTTCTCCAGACGCATTTTGACCAGCCCCTGAAACAGATTATGGCCGAACTGCATGCAAAGGGATATTGGCAGGGGGAAGTCACTCGGCGGGCCAAGGACGGAACCCAACTGTCGCTATCGCTCCTGTGGGCGTTGCGGCGGGACGAACTGGGCAAGCCCCTGGCCATCCTGGAGGTCAGCACCGACATCACGCCGCAGAAAGCCGCCGAGGAATCGCTCCGGCAACAGTCGGAGGAACTGGCCCAGCAGAACGAGGAGTTGACCCAACAGACGGAAGAACTCTCCAGGCAATCCGAGGAGCTGACGCAGCAGTCTGAGGAGTTGTCCGAACAGAACGAGGAATTGCAAACCCAGTCGGAAGAAATCCAGGCGATGAACGCCGAGCTGGGCCACCGGGAAAAGACGCTCCAGACCCTGCTGGATTCCGCCCGCCTGCCCGTGGGCGAACAGGACGTGATGGGGCAGATGTGCCAGGCCGCCATGGAGATGGTCGGCCGACCCGCCATCGGCGCGGTGGTTTGCGAACGGCGGGGCGAGGAGTTGCACATTATTGCCCACGCGGGTTTCGACGGCGCCGGCCTCCCCGTTTGCTGGACGGTCCAGGGTTCCAATGTCGAGCTGGTGATACAGCAGGACCGCACGGCCTCGCTGGAGGACACGTCGCTTCGGCCTGACCTGAACATCCTGAACGTCCGCGGCCGCGGGCGGTTCGGCGCGGTGCTCTCTTCCCCGCTGCGCCTTCAGGGCCAGCCGATCGGCGCGGTCAGCATTTTCAGCGACGGCCCGCACCCCTGGACCGCCGAGCAGTTCCGGCTGATCGAGTGGCTGGCCGCCAAATGCTCCAACACGCTGGAGGCGATGCGCCTGGCCCAGCAGGTCCGCCACGCGCAGATCGAGAGCGACACGGCCAGCGAGTTCCTGAAGATCATCAACCAGTCCACTGACACTCGCACGCTGGTGCATGAGGCGGTCACGTTCTTCCATCGGCAGACCGACTGCGAGGCCGTTGGGGTGCGCCTCAAAGACGGCGACGATTACCCTTATTACGAGGCCCACGGTTTCCCGGAGGAATTCGTGCGGCTGGAGAACTCGCTGTGCGAGCGGGACGTGAACGGCAACGTCCAGCGGGACAGCGCCGGCAACGTGTGCATCGCGTGCATGTGCGGCAACGTGATCTGCGGGCGGTTCGACCCCTCCAAGCCGTTCTTCAGCCCTAAGGGAAGTTTCTGGAGCAACGGGACCAGCGAACTGCTGGCCACATCGACCGAGGCCGACCGGAAGGCCAAGACCCGCAACCGGTGCAACGGGCAGGGGTACGAGTCGGTGGCCCTGATCGCCCTGCAAGTCGGCGACGAGCGCCTGGGGCTGCTCCAACTCAACGACAAGCGCAAGGGCATGTTCACCGCCCAGACGATTGCCCTGTGGGAAAGGCTGGCGAACTATATGGCGGTGGCCCTGGCAAAACTCCGGGCCGAGGAGGCGCTCCATGCGACCGTGTGGGACCTGGAGCGGTCCAACAAGGAACTGGAGCAGTTCGCCTACATCGCCAGCCATGACCTCCAGGAACCGCTGCGGCAGGTGCGGGCGTTCGTGCAGTTGCTCCGGGACCGCCATGCCGACAAGTTCGACGGACAGGCGGAAAAGTTTTTCCAGTTTGTGCATGAAGGCGCGGCGAGAATGAGCGACCTGGTGCAAGGTCTGCTCGCCTATTCGCGGGTCGGCGCCAAAGACGCCGCGAAACAGCCGATTCCCTGCCAGAAGGTGCTGGATACCGCCTTGGCCAACCTCCAGGCCGGCATCGCCGAGTCGCGCGCGACCGTCACGCATGACGACCTGCCGACCGTTCAGGCCGAACCGACGCAACTGACGCAGCTTTTCCAGAACCTCATCGGGAACGCCGTCAAGTTCCGCCGCGACGGCGAGGCGCCGAGAATTCACGTGGGCTGCCGCCGCGACGACGGCCACTGGCTGTTCCGGGTCCAGGACAACGGCATCGGCATCGACCCGGAGTTCCACGAAAAAGTGTTCCTGATCTTCCAGCGCCTGCACGGCAGGGAAAAATACCCCGGCACCGGCATCGGACTGGCCATCTGCAAGAAGATCGTCGAGCAGCACGGCGGAAGAATCTGGATCGACTCGAAGGTCGGAGAAGGCAGCACCTTCTGCTTCACGTTGCCCGAATAGGCACCAGGCAATAGGCGATAGGCAATAGGTAAGAACAAGAACTAAGTGCCGCCTCTGGATGATCCTCTTGCTGTTTCTGGAGCCTATTGCCTATTGCCTAGTGCCTACTGCCTATCTTGCGTATAGAATACATCACATGGCGAAACGTGATTATTACGAAGTCCTGGGTGTCGCGCGCGGCGCGACGGAGGCGCAGATCAAATCGGCCTACCGCAAGCTGGCGCGGAAATACCACCCCGACGTGAACAAGGCCGCGGACGCGACGGCCAAGTTCCGCGAGGCCACCGAGGCGTACGAAGTGCTCGGTGACGCACAAAAGCGCAAGACGTACGACCAGTTCGGCCACGCGGGACCGGCGGGCGGGTTCGGCGGGCCGGGCGGATATGGCGGCGGCAGACCCGGCGGCGGCAGGAACTACACCTGGCAGCAAGGCGGCCGGGCGCCAGGCGGGCCCGGCGTGGACTTTGACGAGATGTTCGGCGGCCCCGGAGGGTTCAACGGCATGACGCTCGACGAGATACTCCAGCAGTTGGGCGGCGCCGCCGGACGTGGCGGGCGGCGCGGACGGGCGCCCGCGCCGCGCGGACAAGACCTGGAATACAACCTCGACCTGGACTTTCTATCGGCCGTTCGCGGGGCCGACACGAACGTGACGCTCCAGGACGACCGCGGCCATCGCCAGACGCTGACGGTGCATATTCCGCCGGGCGTTGGCGAGGGTTCCCGCGTGCGGGTCCGCGAGAAGGGCGCGCCCGGCCCGGGCGGCAGCGGCGACCTGTACATCGTCACGCACATTCGCCCGCATCCGTATTTCCGGCGCGAGGGCAACGACATTTACATCGACGTGCCGATCGGCATCACCGAGTCGGCCTTGGGGGCCAAGGTGGACGCCCCCACGCTGGAAGGAACCATGACCGTCACGGTTCCCCCCGGCACCGGCAGCGGCAGGAAGCTCCGCCTCAAGGGCAAGGGCGTCAGCTCGCCCGACGGGACCAAGGGCGATCAGTTCATCGTCATCCAGGTCATGCCCCCGCCCCGCCTGTCGGCCAAGGGCGCCGAACTGCTCAAGGAGTTCGGGATCCTTGAACCGTTCGACCCGCGAAAAGAAGCCCCATGGAAATGAAGTCGCCATTCTCGCGGCAGAAGATCGGCCTGACCGTCCTGGTGGTCAGCCTGGTGCTGGTGGCGATCACGATGTCGGTCCTGCTGTACGTGACGCTCCAGTCGGTGCCGCAGGTGGCCCCGCCGCGCAGGTCCGGAATGATGCGCCTGGCGTGGGTGAGCCTTTTCGCGCTGGCGGTGGCGCTTCTTCTGCTGCTCTGGGCGATCATCCGCGTGATCGCGCTGCGCTTCCGGCCTCGCCGCCTCGAAAAAACCGCCTACGTGGACGCCTGGGCCCTGGCCGGAAAACGCCTCGATACCTCAAAGGCCGACCCGCTCGATCAGGAGGCTGCGCCCGATGACGAAGGTGAAGAGGAAGGCGAGGACGGCGACTTCGAGGGCGGCAATATGGGCGGCAGCGACAAATTCCCCCGTTCGTAGTGGCCCCGTAAGGGGCTTCTTGAAGAATCGCCGACGCCCTTACGGGCGCACTACAAGCAATCAGAAGAATCGCCTTACGGCGACACTACCAACGCCTTCTCCTCCGGTTGCTCGAATAGATAGACCGATCCCGGCCGCAACGTCATCGTCGCCTCGCGAGCAACATGGATGACCGTCGAGTCGTTCTGCATCTGCTCCCGGGTCACGTAGACGGGGACGATCCGCGGGTTGTAAACGGCTTGGATTGTGCGCCGCGAACCCGCCGCCAGAAGCGGCTGCGTGCGCTCGCCGATCGACACCCAGGACGATTGATTCACCGCAAGCCCCACGCGACCGAGCACCCACGCGCTCGCCACGGTCGTCCCGGCGACAATCGCGCCCAGCGCCAACCATCGGGAAAAGGGGTCAGGTACCTTTTTCTTGACTGGTGCCTTCCCTTCATGCGGCCGACAAACAGAAAAAGGTACCTGACCCCTTTTTCCGTCGCCCAGCAGCCTGACGGCCGCCATGGCCAGGCAACCCAGAACCAGCACCAGCAGCACGTCGCGTTTCAGTTCAGCCGG
>CAZYDC010000300.1:0-6641 GCA_964646065.1 uncultured Planctomycetaceae bacterium
GGGCCGGGTGCTGCGGCGTGGGGAGGAAGGGCATGCTGGACCACTCGCGGGTTTCCAGGGTCGTGCTGACCGGCAGGTCGCCTAGTACGCGGTTCAACTCGGCGGGGATGGTCGGGGCCTGCGCCAGAACGAGCACTCGCCCGCCGGCCTGCACGTAGGCGGAAAGCCGTTCCTGGTCGGCCTGCGTGGCCGGGTCGATCGCGCCCTCGCCGATCACCAGTGCGGTCTCGCCGGCCTGCCCTGCCGGGGGCGTGAGGAAATTGATTTTGTCGAACTCCGCACCCGCCTGCGTCAGGGCCTTGGCGGTCGCGCCTCGCGGATCGTACAGCACCAGCTTCCGTGCGGACTTGGCGTCGGCAGCTATCGGCGTGTTCGGCCAGACCTCCAGATCGCGTTCCTCTTCGTAGACCATCTTGCCATCGGCCAACAGGGTCAGCTTGAGCATGAGTTTCGTTCGCGCGTCCACGTTGGGCAGCTTGACCGCCATGCGGCCGCGCTGGAGGTCGCCGCTGTCCATCTGCCGGTCGTCCTTGACCTGGTCGAGCACCTTGCCCTGCGCGTCGAGCAGCTTCCACTGGAAGCTGAACTTCGAGGGCACGAGGAAGTCGTTGTGCAGCGAGTACGCGCGGCTGACCTGCACGCCGCCGAAAAAGTGGTGCGTGTAGTCGGGCATGATGAAGCATTGCAGGGAATACTCGCGCCGCCGGGGTCCGTAGCTGGACACCGACGAAACGCCCAGGTCGCGGTGCGCGTCGAGGTTCTGCTTCCACATCCAGACGATGGGCCCGCGCGTCGAGTCGAACGCGCTGTCCAGCACGTCTTCCTCGCCGACGAACTTCGAGGGGCCTGGCGGCATATACCCGCCGACCTTCCAGAGGTTCTCCGTGTCCATCAGGACCTTGGAACCGTAGCGGTACTTCAAGCCGCGGTACTGGCTGACGAGCACTTTCTGCCCGTCCGTGAATTCCTGGTCCAGCGGGCGGAAGAACGCCCCGTCCGGGAAATACGAGGAGTGCCCGCGGAGGCTGAACCCGGCCGTCGGACTGCCCTGCGCGGCCTCCATCATGTAGTGCGTCGAGAACACGTTGTGCAGGCCGTGAAGATCCTCGTCGCCGTTGTAGAACGTCCAGCGGGTCGGGTCCACTTTGCCCACCGCGTCGGTCATGCTTTCCATCTGCCGGGCGGCCAACTCCACGTTGCCGCTGCCGTAGCCCAGGAACGACAGCCACTCGTTGGACAGGTCCCAGGCGATAATGGACGGGTGTCGCTGGAGCAGCCTGGCCCCGGAGGCCGCGTTGTTGCGGGCGAATTCCCAGAACACGTCGCGCTCGGCGTTGTGCTTGCTGGGCGTGTTGCCGACGCCCGCCAGCCCAAACGAGCTCATGAACCCGGCCTCGTCGGAGAAGTCCGGGTCGTTCACGCTTCGCTGGATCTGAACGTCGGACTGGAAAATCCCGCCGCCCTGGCAGGTGCAACCTTTGAGCCGAACGCAAGCCCCGTTCAGGAAAACCTTGTTGCCGTCGATCCACGACTCGCGAAAACCGAAGCGTTCCTTCAGAAGGTCCAGCGACTCGCCGCTGGCCGCGTCCACGGTTTCAATGCTGATCGTGTAAAGTTGCGGACTCGCCGGCCCCCACAGCACCGGGCTGGCCCAGGGCTTGGTGAATTCCACGGGCGCCGTTTGTCCGCTGGCGAGTTCCACATCCTGCTGGCCGAAATCAAGCACCGGCGCCTCGGCGTCCAGGACGCGAGCCTTGACGCGCACCTTCCGCGCGGCGGCCGTGTGGTTGGTCAGCGAGAACCGCGCGGCGAGCTGCTTCTTGCGGACCGACGTGACGACCAGCAGATCGTTCGCCGCCAGCGGCGGGGCGGTTTGAACGAAGATGTCTCCCAGGCCCAGCCGTCCGCCAAAACTGCTGCCGCCCGGAGCGTCGAGATAATAAGGACTCGCGACCGGCGCCTTTTCGTTGACGTAGTCGGGGTCCATGATCGCGAACAGGTCGCACACGATGAGCGTGATTTCGTTCTCTCCAGCCTTGAGCGCGGGTGTCATGTCGCACACCAGCGGGGTGTTGGTGCCCCGGACTTCGCCCAGCCGTTTGCCGTTGACGTACACGGTGGCCTCGTCCACGACTTTGGCGACGATCAACTGGTGCATTCTCTGCACGTCGGCGGCCGGCACGGTGAACTTGCGTCGCAGGTACAACCCGTGCGGGCGAGGCGTGGTGTCCGGAATGGTGATCGCGTCGTACGGCAGCGGCAGGTTCAGCGGTTCCCACTTGGCACCGGCCGGCGGCGGAAACGACGGATGCAGGTCCGTCGCCCACGCGGACTGCCAGGGGCCTTCGAGCACGACCTGCGTGCGCGGGCCCGGCAGCGGCTGGGTAAAATGGATGCCGCGCATGTCCCGCGCGGTGAACGGGTCGGGCCAAGGCAGGTTCTGCCGCACGCCCTGGAAAAAGTTGACCGTGTCGGCAGCGGGCCAGCCGAAGGCGGCCTGCGGCGTTGGCGGATCGATGGCGCTGACGTGCGCGTCGATGGTATATCGCCTGGAATCCGCGATAACTTCAAAAGGAATTTCCCGCCGGAGTTGCTGGTGCGGCTGGAGCGTCAGCGTTTCGTGCAACTCGCCCACGGTCTTGCGGAAGTAACTCTTGATCGTGCAATGGAACTGGGCCTTGACCGTCAGCGGCAGCGGATTGTTGATCAGGCACTGCGCGACGGCCCGCTTGCCGTCGGCGGTCATCAGCAGGCTCGACGGCAGGTCGGTGCTTTGAATCTCGCGAGCGCCGTCATCGCGGACGTTCTTGTCCTTGGCGGCCAGGAAGCTCGCGTCGAGCGACAGGCCGATGTCCGTGCCTCGATGGAACCATGTGGCTTCGTATTGCTCCATTTCCCAGTTGCGGCCGCGAGGCGGTTGCATCGGCGAGGGGTACAGCGTCAGGCGGGCCACGCGGAACCGGTCGCCCAGTTGCGGCAGAACCCAAACATCGTCGCCGTCCTTGAGTTCGACGGCCTCGGCCGTCTGCGATTCGCTGAAGCTCTCGCCGGCCTTGACCTGCACCGGGTCCGACCGGGTCGAACACTGCACAATCCGGCCGTTAAGGTAGATGCACGCAATCGGCAGCCACGGCCCTGGCGTGTGCCAGACGCCTATGTAATAGCGGCCTGGTTTGATGCCTGCGAGCTTCCAGTACCCGCCGTCAAAATCCGGGTCGCGCATCAGGCGAAAGCCTTTGCCGACCCACGCGGTGGTCATACCGGCGACCGGCTGGTCCTTCTCGATGGCGAACGTCTTGTCGCCGTCGACCAGGGGCTTGAGCTGGGCGGCCTCGAAGACCGTCGCGCCGGCGGGCGCCGTGGGAATCGTCGCAATCAGTTTGGCGCGCTCGGCGTCCAGGTCCACGCTCAGCTTCCGGGCCGCGAGCGGTTTGGGCGCAGGCGGCAAGGCCGGGGCGATCGAAAGCCACGCGACGCCCTTGGGAACCTTGGGCCCATACCGCTTGACTTTGGACAGGCGAATTTCATCCAGCGCGCCGGACCAGGAGTACCCGCCCCAGTTGGGCCCGCACAGAATGGCCGAGGGCGTGTCGAAGAACGGCAGCGGCTTGGTTGTGTCGTAATTCACCAGCACGCCGTTGACGTAGACGCGCACGGCCTCCGTATCCCACTCCATCGCGATATGGTTCCACTGGCCCTTGCGGAACCATCGCAAGCCTTGGCTGTCCGGAACGGAAATCGTCGGCTCGGGGTCCCACGTTCCGCCCGTGACTCGCCAACTACCGAAAATCTGCCCATAGGAGGTGGTGTAGCGGAACACGTCGGTCCCGCCGGAGGAAAGTTGCATGTAGGTTTGCTGCGTGGCGGCGGTCTTGGGCGTCAGTTGCGGAACTTCGTCCAGCGACATCCAGAACTCCAGCGTGCCCTCGGGCGGCATCTTCTTGATGCTCAAGGGAACGTTGGCGATGGACATGCTCTTGCGATCCAGGTGCAGGCATTTTCCGAACCGTCCGCCGTCGACGATCGCCGCGCCGTTCTCCAGCTTGGACTGCGGCCCCTGGCCGTCGAAATCGATGAACACCAGCGTGTCCGCGTCGGCCTTGGCCTTGGCGGTCAGCACGGCGTCGGCGTCGAAGGGTTCGTTCAGTTCGGCCCCGAAGAAAACGTCATCCAGCAACATCTCGCTGCCGGCGGCGACAACGATATCGATCCGCACCATGCGAATGTGGCGGGGGATCTGGACGGTTTGCGTTGCCTGCGTCCACTGTGCCGCGGCCGTGATCTCCTCGCGGGCGAGGTTCTGTCCGCCCTCGAAGGCCAGGCCGACGATCTGCATGGCGCACTGGCCGGTTCCCTTGCTCCAGAGCCCAAAGCTGTACGTGCCGCCGGGCGCCACCTCAACGGCCTGGAATGAAATCTGCGCGGCGGCGTTTTTCGGCGCGGTGACCTTCAAGGCCTGCTTGCCGCTGTGGGCGTCCGCGACGACTTGGTAGGTCACGCCGGGGTTGAACGCGAAATTCCAGCCTACCGGCAGAACGGGGTCGAAGTCCTTCAGGTTCGCCTGCCGCGAATATTCCGTCAGGAATTCCTGCGCCCACCGGCCGGTGACTTCGAACCCGCCGTTGGTCAGCAGATTGGACGGCGAGCCGGCAAGAGCAGCACAAGACGTTGCGATCAGGATCATCCACGCGGCGAAGACGGAATATCGGGACATTGCTGCTCCTTGCTTCTGGATCGTACTCTATTTGAACGCGATCCATGCGAGACCGGGTCGAAACAATTGGCGCATGACCCGTCCTGGAATTCAAGAGGTAATCCGTACCCGCTTTCAGATTGCCTCCGATGTTTACAGAAACTGGTGACGCGGTTAGAATGAGTGGGCAATGAAGGGCGGTTAGCCCAATTGGTTAGAGCGCCTGCTTTACACGCAGGAGGTTACAGGTTCGAGTCCTGTACCGCCCAGTACGAAAAACCCCGGCAAAACCGGGGTTTTTTCATTTCCCCCTTGACATACAAAAAACCGATTGTAGCATGGAATGTAGCAAAATCAGGTCGCGTGACTGGCCCAAATCGAAGGAGACGCAAATGGCACACGAAGAATTACCTGGCTCTCTGTATCAGAGAAATGGCCGCTGGTGGTGGCACGTCAGGTATCCAACATCGCCGACGCGACCAAGCCGCTGTTGAAAAAATTCCCCACGCTTCCCGCTGAGGAATTTGGTCCCCTGGCGCTCCAGGAAATCCGGGCCGCTTGGTGCGACGGTACTCTGTGCCGCTCGACGGTCAACGCCCGCGTCAAGATCATCCAGTCGATGTTTCGCTGGGCGGTCAGTAAGCAGATGCTCCCCCAGGTCGTTTACGCGACGTTGGAATCCGTCACCCCCCTGACCAAGAACCGGGCGAAGTCCGACTCGGGCACCCAGGCGACCGAGCCGCACAAGGTCCATGCGGTTCCCGTGGAAGTGGTCCAGGCACCCGCGGTTCGCGCCGACGCGGCAGACGAAGGACCAGCCACAGCAGACCCGCGATGGCCGCGCCCTGCCAGACGAAATGCACCAGCGCGCAGCCGACCCGCAGCGCCCAGGCCTGGTTCAGGATTTCAACGAGTGCGCTCATTGCCCGTCCCCTTGTCTTTGAGAAGCTTTCGGATTTCCTTCAGCTCGTCGGCCGAGATGTCGCCCGCGGCCAACGCCTGCATCACCAGCTTGGCCGCCGATCCGCCAAAAGCCCGGTCCAGAAACTCGCCCACCAGCCGCCGCTGCGTGGGTTCTTCCTCGATGGCGGCGGAATACACATGCGACACGCGACTCTGGTCACGATGCACCAAGCCCTTTTCCGTCATGTTCTGCATGGTCTTGAGGGTCGTGGTGTAGCGCACGCCTCGCTCCCCCGTTGCTTCGCGCACCTGCCGAACTGACGAGGGCCCGCGATCCCACAAAACCCGCAGGATCGCCAGTTCCGCATCGGTCGGACGAACGTTTCGTTGATCTGCCATAAGCGGCTCCTTACCCGTATGATGTCCTATGGTACGATGTCTATCGTAGCCTTGCAAAAACAATATTACGATATTCGTTGTACTCCACATGGCTTGCACTCCGAGCGTTTTGCGTATTCGACTCCCGCCTGTTCGTCTGGATCACGAAACCTCGAGCCTGGGCCAATGGCCGAACCGAGTTGGCAGCACGCGTGGCTCCAGCCATTTCAGTTCCCAATGATTCGAGCGATCACATGACCCGAGCAAACCGCCATTCCCGCCGTTTATGGTCTGTCCTCTTCATTTTGCGACTGAGCTACCGGCCATGGTGGCAACGCAGCCTGCTTTTCAGCGTTTTATTCTCACCCAACCTCCTACGCAGGTCATGTGATTTTCACGTGTATTGTGCGTAAGTACAACACGTTGGGTAGGTAAGCGGGGCAAGCAGATCGTCGACGGCCGATATCGGCGGGGTTGCACGTCCCGCTTTCGCTGTTACAATGCTTCCATGAAGGCCGCGTTCCTTACCGCCGTCCGCAAGATCGAGATTCGCGAGGTTCCGCCGCCGGCGATTGCCCGGCCGGACGATGTGTTGCTGCGCGTGGCGACGGTAGGCGTTTGCGGCAGCGACATGCATTACTATCGCAACGGCCGGATCGGCAGCCAG
>CAZYDC010000301.1:0-6604 GCA_964646065.1 uncultured Planctomycetaceae bacterium
TTGCCGTTGGCAAAAAAGCGATAAAATCCAACCTAGGTTATGTGGCGACTTTCGTATTGCGTTAGGCACTTAAATTGGATGAGAACCTCTTTTTCTTTGTCTCCCTCAGCGTTCCTCAGCACCCTCAGCGACTAACCAATTCCGGGGTTTGTCACCCGGGCTCGGTCATGCGGCGATACTCGGCCAGCAGGAGCTCGTTGCTTCGCTTGTCGGTGATGTGGCTCCACGGGGTGAGTTCATCGGCCCCGATGGTTCGATGGGCGTAGAAGGCCGGGTCGATGCCGGTCTTGGCGAATGCGGCCTGCCATTTGGCGTCGTCCCAGTGCTCGTCCCAGGCGTCCATCCGAGCGCCCTCGCGCCAGGCGGCCTCGATGACACGCCCGACCCGGCGGTCGCCGCGGCAGAGCACGACCTCCAGCAGGCTCCGCTCGATGCGGTGGAACTTGAACGAGATCGGCGTGCGATGCGAGAGGCCGCGAAGGCGGTTCCGCACTTCCCAGAAGTATTCTGCCGTCCGCATCGGGGCCCATTGCATGGACGTGTGAGGTTTGGGCACGGCCCAGGAGACGCTGCCGGAGATCGAGCCTCGCTGGTTGTCCACGGGTTTGCGGGCGTCGGACAGCCGCTTACAGAGATCGAAGATGGCGTCGATGTCCTCGGGTGTTTCGCCCGGCAGCCCGGCCATGAAGTAGACCTTCACGCTTCGCCACCCGGCCGCGTAGGCCGCCTGCACGCCCGAGAGCATGTTTTCCTCGGTGATGTTTTTTCGCAGGGCCTGCCGCAGCCGTTCGCTGCCGGCCTCCGCCGCGATGGTCAGGCCGCCCTTCCGCACGGAACTGGTGAGCTTGGGCAACTCGCGAAGTTGGCTGTCCACTCGCAGGCTGGGCAGCGAGATCGACACGTGCTGCGGCGAGAACTCGACCGTCAGGCGGTCGATCAACTCGCCCAGGTGCGGGTAGTCGCTGGTCGAAAGCGACAGCAGCGAGATTTCGTGGTGCCCTGTGGCGGCGATGGCCTTGCGGGCAATGTCGAGGATTTCCTCGACGCTCCGCCACCGCACGGGCAGGCGGGTCTGGCCGGCCTGGCAGAAGCGGCAGCCGTTGGGGCAGCCCCGCATGATCTCGATGGCGACGCGGTCGTGGATCGCCTCGGCCAGCGGCACCAGCGGGGCGACCATGGCGGGCGAGTCGCTCAACCGCTCCAGGTGCGCCCGGCGGATCGCGCGGGGCAGGTCGTCGCGAAGGCAGTCCAAGGCCGCCAGCGTGCCGTCGGGATTGTAACGCGGCTCGTAAAATCGCGGGGCGTAGACAGCCGGGATGGTGCGGGCGGCTTCGAGGATGATCTCGTCGCGCGACGCGTGGGCCTGCTTCAATTCGCCCACCAGGCGAGCCAAGGCCGCCAACGGCTGCTCGCCCTCACCGACGATGAACAGGTCGATGAAGTCGGCCATCGGTTCGGGCGTGTCGGCCAGCGCGTCGCCCGCGATGACGATCGGATCGCCCTCGCGGCGATCCGCCGCGTGCAGTGCGATGCCCGCCAGGTCCAGCATCGTCAGCACGTTGGTCACGCACAGCTCATAGCCGAGCGAGAAACCCGCGATGTCGAAATCTCGCACGCGGCAGCGGCTCTCCCAGCCGAACAGCGGCAGATTCGAGCGGCGCATGATTTCCTCGGCGTCGGGGTGAGGGCAGTACGAGCGGTCGCAGGCGACGCCGGGCATGTCGTTGAGCAGCGTGTAGAGGATCTGGCTGCCCAGGTGCGAGATGCCGATGCTGTAGGCATCGGGGAAGGCCAGCACCACGCGCACGGCCGCGGCGGCGGGGTCCTTGCGGCGGGCATTGATTTCCAGTCCGACGTACTGGCCCGGCGCCGTCGCCCGGCAAAGAAGTTCGTTGCTGATTCGGTCCTTGAGTATTTCCATAGCTGCCGTTTACTATACCAGTCAACCTGTAATGCGGAGAATGAAATGACGATCCAATTTCACTGTGAGCACTGCCGCAAGGAAATCCAGGCCCCCGACGCCGCCGGAGGCAAGCGGGGCAAGTGTCCGTTTTGCGGCACCAGCAACTACATCCCGGCCCCGGTCACGGAGGAAGACGCCATCCCCCTGGCGCCGGTCGACGAAGAGGACGAACTCCGCCGCCAGAAAGAGGTCGAGGACCTGCTGAGGCAGGAACGCGACCTGCTGGCCGAGACCGGCGGTCAACCCGTCGATCCCCAGGAGCGGCCTCGCGCGGAGGAGGCCAAACCGGATCTTCGCAACCTGGTCGTGAAGCACTGCTTGTTCATGTTCGCGGGCAAGCTCCCGCAGGCCCAGGCCCAGACCCATTTGCTCACGGAGCATGGGGCCCAGGCCATCCAGACCGTGGAGGACTTCATGAGCGGCAGGGAGATCGACCCGGCCTTGGCGAACATGCCCGGCGGACTGCTCCAGGGCTTCCTCCGACAACTCAAGCAACACCTCGAAGAGGGACAAGGTTGATGAACGTCCGCGAACGCTTTCGAGCCGTGATGGATTTCCAACCCGTCGACCGCCTGCCGATGACCGAGTCCTACTGGTGGTGGGACAAGACGCAGAACCGCTGGTATGACGAGGGTCTGCCTCGCCACCTCAAGACCCACGGCGAGATCGCCCAATACTTCGGCCTGGACCTGCACCGCATTTTCTGGCCGGCGCCGCAGGCCCAGATCAAGGGCGTCGAAGAGTACGATTCGCTGTTCCGGCCGGCGATGGACAATCCTCAGCTCGACCGGGCGGAGATGGAACAATACGCCCGCGAGCAGCAGGAGGGCAAAGCGTTCCTCTGGTGCCAGCTCGACGGATTCTTCTGGTTCCCGCGGAGGATCATGGGCATCGAGCGGCACCTGCTGGCCTTTTACGACGAGCCCGAACTGATGCACAAGATGAATCGCGACATCCTGGCGTTCAACCTGCGAACGCTGGAGCGGATGGGCGAGTTCTTCAGGCCGGACCTCTTCAGCATCGCCGAGGACATGTCGTACAATCACGGCCCGATGCTCTCCCAGGCCATGTTCGACGAATTCATCGCGCCCTATTATCGCCAGCTCGTGCCGGCGATGAAGAAGCTCGGCTCGACCGTGGTCGTCGACAGCGACGGCGACATCACCGACCTGATCCCCTGGCTGGACGCGGTGGGCGTCGAGGGCCTGACGCCGCTGGAGCGCATGGCCGGCACAGACATCAATCGCATCCGCCGCGACTGGCCCAGGTGGCGAATGCTGGGCGCGTTCGACAAGACCACCATGCACCGCGGCGAGGCCGTCATGCGAAAAGAATTCGAGCGAATCCTGCCCGTGATGAAAAGCGGCGGATACCTGCCCTCCTGCGACCACCAGACCCCACCCGAAGTGTCCCTCAACGATTACCGGCTGTACGTCAAACTCCTGGGCGAGTACTGCCGCACGGCGGCGAAGTAAGGGACGCTATCGCCCAGCGACAGCGAGAGACCTTTTACGGATGGTTCCCTTCAAAATGAATGATTTGCCGGCACCAACCAAACGAAGAAAGTCCCACTGTTTCAAGTCATCTTGAGTTGAATCGGAGAGTGATCGTCACGCTGCGTCGAGAACGTCGGCAAGACTGTCTGGTTGGGACCACCGGGTCACCGTAGAAAGTTGTTCTGCCAGTCGAAAATCCTCGTCACTCCAAACGTCTGATGTGTCGTCGAAAATGGAGACGAATTGGAAGGCTTCTGGGCCTGCCGTCAGATGGTTTAGGTCAAACCAGGCAGTATGGGCTTGATAAACTATGGCTCGCGCTGCAGACCTGCTCCCGGTGCTGAGTACGTAAACGAGCGAACTGCGCTTCACAGCGTGAACTTGGAAGTCGGGAGACCACACCTTGCCTGAGCGGCCCGGCAGTTTCAATCCGCGTTCGTATCGGAATTTTCGCTCAGTCAGAAAATCCCCAACTTCGTCCACAACCGATTCGACTGATCTTGTTCGGAACGTAAACCAGAGATCAGATACCCTCAAGGCGGCTTGAGCCACCCGTATCGCAACGGCTGAAATCTCATCGCCCTGGCGGCACCTAGCCATTAGCATTCCTTTGTAAAACTCCACGCCATGAGTGAGGCAAACATCCTCAACCAATGCTCTCTGCTTCGGTGAGCGACGGGGCGAAACCGTTTGCATGTTGAGCCATCGCACAGTTTCTCCGAGGTCAGAAACAAGAACTACATCTCCCTGCGCCTTGCAGAACAAATCGATGTTGTCGCCATCGGGATACATGTACGGAGTACGGATCCGATTATATTCACCGTGCTGTGAGCACGTGAACAATCCGCCTAATCCAGCCGTGAACTGTCGGCAGATTTCGACCTGTGTCATATAAATAAATCCTTTGCAGGTGGTTGAGGCCTGGCCATCGCGCCTTTGTGCGTAAGTTTCGCCTCCGCACAGAACTGGTGCCATACATCAACCGGGTCCGTGGCAGTCGCCGTTATATCCTTCGGCGAATAAGCTTCTTTGTCTCGAAACTTTTCTGTCCAACGATGTTTATGCTTCTCGCCCACTTGGTTGCACTGCGGGTTGTGATGATCCTTTCCGACGTCGAGCCCGTATATCCTGCCATCTGTTTTGAGGATGATCATATAGGATAAGGCCGGGATTAATCCGTTGTAGCTGCCTCGGACAAAAATAGGCCAGCCGTTGTCAGAGTGGATTTCCGCCAGGAACTCGACGCTTGGGGAGTGATCATCATCCTCCTTCCAAACGATATCCCCGTCAACCCGCTTGGATGTATCTTCCAAGATTGCCTGGAACTCAATGTCTGTCAGACCCATGCTACCCGCCTTTCCATTACCTATAATACGAGGCAATTATTGATTTGTCCCCAACCATTTCCTGATTTTCAGGTTCTCTGCGCTCATCCCCCGCCTTGGATTTCCTGCGACATCAGGTCGAGCGTGGCCTGGAACTGTGCGTCGTTCTGGGCCAGCGTCTTGATGGTGCGGTCGGCGTGCAGGACGGTGGTGTGGTCGCGCCCGCCGAAGTATCCGCCGATTTCCTCGAGGCTGTGGCGGGTGAGGTTGCGGGCCAAGTACATGCATATCTGCCGGGGGAAGGCGATGGAGCGGCTGCGCTTCTTGGATTGCAGATCGGCCAGGCGGACGTTGTAGCGGCTGGTGACGGCGTCGAGGATGGACTCGATGGAAATCTCGCGCCTGCCCGCGGCGGCCTCGGCGGTGCCCAGGGCTTCCTCGGCCAGCCCGAGGTCGATCGCGCGGTCGCAGACCTGCGCGAGCATGGTCACCTTGGCGATGGCGCCTTCGAGCTCGCGGGTGTTGGAGTCGATGGCCCCGGCGATGAAGCACACGACGTCCTCGGGCAGTTCGATGTTCCGCAGGCGGGCCTTCTTGCGGACGATGGCCACGCGGGTCTCGTAGCAGGGGCGGTCGATCCGGGCGACCAGGCCCCAGTTGAACCGGCTGACCAGCCGCTCCTCCAGGCCGGCGATCTGGCTGGGGCCGCGGTCGCTGGTCAGGATGATCTGCTTCTGCGACTGGTAGAGCGTGTTGAACGTGTGGAAGAATTCTTCCTGCGTCTGCTCGTGGTCGCTGAGGAACTGGATGTCGTCGATCACCAGCACGTCGGCTTGGCGGTAGCGATAGCGAAAGTCCAGCACCTGGCCCTTCTCGACCGACTCGATGTAGTGGTTGACGAAGGTCTCGCACGACAGCAGCGAGATCTGCGTGCCCGGCCGGTCGGCGGCGATCTTATAGCAGGTGGCCTGGAGCAGATGCGTCTTGCCCAGCCCGCTGGAGCCGTGAATGAACAGCGGGTTGTAGGTCTTGCCCGGCGACTCGCTGACGGCCTGGCAGGCGGCGTACGCCAGGCGATTGCACGGACCGTTGACAAAGGTGTCGAAGGTGTAATCGCTGGAGAATTCGATCGCGCCCGGCGCGGCGGCGGGAGCTTCTTTTTCCGCCGGCGGGGCCTGGGTTTCCGTGGCGGCGTCGGCCTGGGTCAGGAAGCACACGCCCACCAGGCGGCCGGTGGCGGCCTGGGCGGCCTCGGTGAACAGCCGCATCGCGTGGCGCTGGCAGTAGTCGCGTTCCTTGCGGCCGGGGACCTGAATCTCCAGCAGCCCGTGATCCAGCGAAATCGGTTCGAGCTGGGTGAACCACGGGCGGATGATGTTTCCGCCGGCGGAAACCACCTGCTGAATTATGCCCTGCCACAGCGAGCGATCTACCGTAGCCATCTCTCTATCCTTAAGTGCCGACAAAAGCGGCGCATCGTTTTCAAAACGTCTTCTGAAACCGCCCACGACAAGACCTCGGACGTCGTTTGCCTTCCATGGCACGAATTGAAACATCCTAACCCACACGGTCAAGCGTCGGGCAACTGAGAGACAGTCTAGTTCGGTTCGCCCCAAAGTCAAAATGAAAAAGTCCGTTTCTGTAAAGATTCGGTTAACTTTTTTTTCGGCGCCTCTGGCCCAACCCGCCAAAACCCGTTCAGGATTCGACCAGCGACATAGTTCGTAACCTATGAGAACCTGTCGGGAAGCCACCCGAACCGGCAGGCGGCTCATTAGAACGCCCAGGCGGCTCATTAGAACCTGTTCGGAAGCCATTAG
>CAZYDC010000302.1:0-6583 GCA_964646065.1 uncultured Planctomycetaceae bacterium
CTGATGGCCGATCGGATCGCCGATTTCCAGCGCGTCAACGAAAGGCCGTAGTGTCTTGGTCTGCTTCGCTTCCATGTTCAATCCTTTCAAGTTCGCCGGGGGTCATTCCCCGACCTGTTAGCATTATCCGCCTGGGGTATGACAGCGGTGGTCACGGGGTACGGGGTTATTTCAGCGGCTGGTCTTTTTCCCATGAAGGCCCGCCACCAAAGGCCGAAGCCTTCACCTTCAGTTCCGCATCCAGCGGAAGATCGTACACGTCAAACAGAAGGTAGGCGGCGTCCTCGGCGGCCTCGCGCTCGTCGCCGTAGATGTACTTCTTCCCGATGGGGTCGAACTGCACCAGGTCGTTCACATTCTTGGTCACGCCGGCGTCGGGCTGCTCGGCCTCGCGGTAGAATCCCCGTCTTTGCCGAAGCACACGCTCTGCCTCGGACGGCAGGATGCCGGTGTTGGGGAGATCGAGGGCAAACCACTTTTCCCGGAAGCAGAACTGGATAAACCGATGGATTTCATTGGTAGGAGCCACCCTCTCGGCCGGGGAAATGATCGCGAAGCACGAGTTCTTCGCCTCCTCGTGCCTCCGTTTGAACATCAACTTCAGGAACCCGGCGATCTGTGCGATCCTGGCGCCTCGGCCGACGGGAATGGGCACGCGGTTGCGAATCTCCCGGCGCTCGCGTTCGGTAGGCGGCCTGACGTTATTATCAGCGCCGGACTGGGCACGACGGCCCGGGCGGGGCTGTACCGGCTGTGGGTCCTCCTCCGAATCGTCATCGTCGCCCTCTTCCTGCTTGGGCTGGGGCTTCTCTGCCTCCTCAACCGCAGCCTTGGGGGTGGCCTTGCCGAAAGCCACGGAGATCAGGCCCGGAAGATAGAAGATAGCGGTCCATGATCGAGTAGTTGGCGAAGGCCAGGGCCTTCACGAACTCCATGCTCGGCTCGATGCCGTCCAGCGGGGCGCTGGTCTTGAAGACGACCTCGCCGTCCTCGTAATCCATTTCAAAGTTGCCGATGCGAAGGTTGTACGTGGCCCGCATAAGGTATTCGGTTGCGGCAGCCCGCCGGCGGGCGGGCACATTGTTGGAACAGGTCGAGAAGCACCCGATAAAACTGTCCTTTTCCCACCGGAGCACGCAGACCCACCGCCCATTGTGGCCAGGGACAATGAAGCGGTACGAGCTTTCGCTAAGCTCCTCCCACTTCCACTCCATGTACTTCAGAAACTCGCGCACGACTTGATTGATCTTCGACATAGGTGATCCTTTCTGGACGGTTTCTTTCGCCGCCAATAGAAAGGATACCGGGAGCCTATGACACGTATGGTCGTGGCTGGAGGTGGAATTTTCAGTTCGCTCGGAGGCAGCGGATGCCATAGGATTCCTGTTCCTACCCGACGGCTGTTGCGCTTGCGGCCAGGCATCTGTTGATCCTTGATAGCAGAACCCGCAATCAGTAACGTACCCAACTTGCACACTTGAGGAGATATGAATGGCGGTTGCGCAATCGGAACGTGACACCCTGCGTGAGCTGGCGCGTCGCGTGGCGGAGATCGCATCTCTGCCGATTCAGCAGCGGCGAAAGGAACAGTGGCTCGCCCTCAACGCGCTGAAGCCTGAGCGGCCGATGGTGCTGACCAGCCTCGAAGACCGCGCTTGGGGCGAGATGATCGATGAATCGAAATTCACTTGCCAGGACCCCATGCTTCGCGAATGGGAGACCAACCTTCGCCGCCGAATCTTCCACCACGAAAACGTCCCCGACGATCGAATCATAACCGACGCGCTGGATGTCCCTCGCGTGCTGCCGATGACGCCGCTGGGGCTGGACATCACCCTTGTCCATCCGGCGGAAAGCGACGGCTCTTACACCTGGACGCCTTCGCTGCGGACGGAGGCAGATCTGGGCAAATTCCAGTTCCAGACCGTCACCTTCGACCGCGACCAGACGGGGCGGAATTACGATCTCGCCCGCGAGATATTCGGGGATATCCTCAACGTCCGCATTCGAGGCGGCGCGAACATCGGAACGTGGTTCACGGGGCGGCTGTCGCTCCTGCACGGCCTGGAACCCCTTCTGATGGACCTGTACGACAATCCGCGCCTGATACACCGGGCCATGGCGTTCCAGCAGGACAACATGAACCGCACGCTTGACCAGTATCAGGATCTCGATGTGCTGAGCATCAACACCGCACCCGAGGATCACTTCCTCATGGGCGGCAGCGCCTACACGGATCAGTTGCCCCAGCCGGACTATACGGATTCGGTTCACCTCAGCGATATGTGGGCCTACGGCGAGTGCCAGGAGTTCGCCGGCGTGGGCCCCGAGCAATTCTACGAGTTCTCGCTTCATTACGAGGCCCCGGTGCTAAGGCGTTTCGGGATGGTGGCCTACGGTTGCTGCGAACCGCTGGACCGCAAGTTCGACCTGGTCATCCGGCACCTGCCCAACCTTCGGCTGGTGAGCGTCTCTCCCTGGTGCGACCGCCGGGTCGCCGCCGATAAACTCGGCAACCGGTATGTCTACGCATGGAAGCCCAACCCGGCGATGCTGTGCTCGCCCAGCCCGGACTGGGAAGGCATGGAGAAGCTCACGCGCGAAACACTGCAAATCGCCCGCAGTTGCTGCGTCGAGATCGTCATGAAGGACATGCACACGCTCCACCGCGACGCCGTCCGCCTCCGCCGCTGGACCGAACTGGCTATGGGGCTGGTCCAGGAAGCGGCCGGCAAATGATTCACGTTGCACAAACGAGTAATTCAAACAGTTGACACCCCGCATCGTGCGAAGTAGATATTGACTAAGCGTTGCACTTTTAGTCCGCTATTCACATTGGGCTGGAAAGGCGGGGGGAGTAGGATGGACGAGGCGATGACGAAGTTAAAGACCGGTCAGCGTATTTTTTCGTCGCACATTTCGTTCAGCGCGTTTCCGGCTGACGATTTGGCAGGAGAAAAGCTCGTTGTTGAAACAGTCGTGGACCAGGTGACAGGAAACTTGGTCTATATTACATTGCGTCCTGAGGGCAGCATGGATACCCTTCTCATCCACTTCCGCTTTGGCCGAAAATCTGGTGAGTCGCGCAAAGCTGCCGTAAAGCTGCTCTCGCTTATGGCCGAAACCCTGACTCACCTGGCACAACAGGCCGGCGAGGGGAAGCCCAGCCTGGCCGTGTGGCCCACCGGGCCAACCGATATCGGCTGTTATCTCTACAAATTGCCCGTCGTGGAGCGGAACAAGCCCCCCGAGCTGTTCGTGACACGGGAGCCGACCCGCAATGGAACGGTTATTGAATGGCGATATCGACCGTTCGCATCCGACTACGACTTGCTTGTTCAAGCCGAACCGCCCACCGAGCCGGGCAATGCCGACCGCTGTTTCTCGCGACTGATGAACTTGCTGTCAAGATTGTTAAGTTATTTGGCTGGCCGGCTTGTGGACGAGAAATAGCTTCTGGTTGCTGAAAGCCCCGGCCTTACCGCGACGATGGTGGATGAAGATAATCGTGAACAGCGTGGCTCAGGCAGCTTTGTTGACAGGGCTCTGTGCCGTGGCTGTGTGGGGCATGTTGGTTCCTTCCCCGGCCTTCGCACAGGACGCGGGCAGAAACGCCACAACCTTGCTGGACGCTGATAAACCAGGCACGTGGGCTTTTGCACCGGCCCGAGATGAATTCCGGGCGGATGCCCTGCTGGACCTTCGCTATCTGAATGAGAAGGAGGCGGGGGAGTCCGGCTTCGTGAAGGTGGACGCCAACGGTGACTTCGTTCTGGGCAATGGCAAGCCCGTGCGTTTTTGGGCGGTCAACACCTCCGTCGGCCGGGAAAAGCCTTTCGTCCCCCGGCCACTGTGGTCGAAGGTGGAACCGGATCTGGCCCATCACGCCCGTTTCCTGGCCAAGCGGGGCGTGAACATGGTTCGCTGCCATGCCCATCTGAACCCCGAGCCTGACGGCAAGCTTACCGCCTTCGATCAGGCCGATCGCGACTGGATCTGGCGAACCTTGGCCGCCATGAAGAAGGAAGGCATTTACACGACCATCTCACCATTCTGGGCAACGGCCAAACTGGGTCCGAGTTGGGGCATCCCCGGCGTGACCCGGGAGCAGGGGGCCTTCGGGCTGTTGTTCTTTGACCCGACCTTTCAGGAAGGCTACAAGGCCTGGCTCAAGGCCCTGTACGCCCAGAAGAATCCGTACACCGGCATCCCGCTGGCCCAGGACCCCGCGGTGGCCATCATCCAACTCCAGAACGAAGACAGCCTGCTGTTCTGGACGTTCAACACGATTTCGGGCGAACCGCGGAAACGGTTGGAGAAGTTATTCGGGGACTTCCTCAAGGCCAAGTACGGCGACCTGGACAAGGCCCAGACGGCCTGGGGCGGCCAGGAGAACAAGGAAGACGATTTTGCCCACGGCATCGTAGCCCTGGACAACATCTGGGAACTGACCCAGGACCGGATCGGCCTCAAGGCCAAACGGTTGGACGATATGACCGAGTTCCTCTGCCGCACCATGCACGAGTTCAACCGCAAGATGGAGAAATACCTCCGCGAGGAACTGGGATGCAAGCAACTCATCAATGCCGGCAACTGGTGTACGGCCGACATGGTCAAGCTCAACGATGGTGAGCGGTGGTCCTACACCGCCAACCAGGTCGTTGCCGTCAATCGCTACGTCAGCGGGATGCATATCGGCAAGAACAACGGTTGGGCCATCTGCAAGGGCGACCAGTTCACGGCCCCGTCGGTCTTACTGGAGCCCCGGCTCCTGCCGATCAGCCTCAAGCAGGTCAAGGGCCTGCCCATGATCGTCACGGAAAGCGCCTGGGTGATGCCGATGCCCTATGCCGCCGAAAGCCCGTTCCTGGTGGCGGCCTACCAGTCGTTGACGGGCGTGGACGCCTATTACTGGTTCGCCACGGGCACGGAGGAGTGGACGCCCCCCCAGTCGGCCAACGGTTACATGCCTTCGCAAGGCAAGTGGCTCTTTGCCAGCCCTGACATGCTGGGCAACTTTCCGGCGGCCGCCCTGATGTATCGCATGGGCTACGTCCGGAAGGGCGCCACGGCTGTGCATGAGGAGCGGTCGCTGGGGGATATCTTCCGCCGGCGTAGCCCTATCATCGCCGAAGGGGCCTCCTTCGACCCCAACCGTCACACCGGCAACATGGCCCCTGATTCATCCGTCAAGGAGGGCGTCAATCCGCTGGCCTTCCTTGTCGGGCCGGTCGAGGTCGTCTACGGCGGAACCGCCAAAGACAGCAAGGTCGCGGACTTGAAGAAGTATATGGACGAATCAAAGAAGGAGATCCGTTCGATCACGGGCGAGATTACCTTGAACTACGGCAAGGGTTACTGCCTGCTGGACGCCCCCAAGGCTCAGGGGGTGGCGGCATTTTTCAAGAACCAGGACACGTTCAAGACCCACGACACCCAGATTGTTTGCGGCAACGAGTACGCGGCCGTCCTGGTCGTCTCGATGGATGACAGGCCGATCGGAAAGTCCGGCAAGGTCTTGGTGCAGGTTGGGACCCAGTGCCGTCCGACGGGCTGGCAGGAGAGGCCCGTGATGATCCAAGTCAAGGAGGGCGCCTTCCCCAGCTTTGAGGTGGTGGACTATGGACGGTCGCCTTGGCAGGTCGTGGGGGCCAAAGTGAAGCTGACGATCGCCAACCCGAACTTGACCCGGGCGACGGCCCTGGACGCCAACGGCAACGCTGCCGACAAAGCCACGCTGGTCAAGGACGGCAAAGCCGTCCGACTGGTGTTTCCCGACAACGCGATATACGTGGTGTTGGAGTAACTTTCATCGCCTGCCCCGGCAGGTTACAGTCACGCGGTGGTAGCGCTTGCCAGCCACGCCAGGCGAAAGACGCCGTCAGGCCTGGGGCAGCGGATGCCTTGGGAAGGGCGTGTCACCGCGAATGTCTCTTATGGAAACAGGGCCTCGAGGGCGTCGGCGAAGAGGCGATGGCCGCGTTCGTCGGGATGGTTGATGCCGTTCCCCAACAGGGTCAGGTATGGGATTCCCTGCCGCCACAGGCGTCCCCATCGCAGCGACGCATCCGCCAGCGCGACTTTATGCTGCTGGGCGAACTCCCGTAAGCTTTTCACGTAAGGCCGGGGGTCGTCGTCGATCTCCTTCTGCTGCGTAAAACCCATCCAGGAGGGGCCGACGTAATGGGGCGTCAGTATGATCCATTCTGCTTCAATGGCGGTGAAGTCCTTGAGGAACCCGCCGTACTGCCGCTGGACGTCCTTGGCCTGCAGGGACGAGTCGTTAACGAACTCGGAAATGACCAGATCCGGTTTGGCGCCGAGGACCTTTTCACGATAGTTGTGCGCACTGCCCGGCGGTTCGGCGAGATAGCTTCCGCTGTTCCGCCCGCCCCAGGCCTCGGTGACCAGTTCAATCTTCGCCGCCGGAAAGCGCCGCTTCAGACGCTCGACGAATTGCGTCTGCCAGAGGCGCATGTCGGTGACGCTGTCGCCCCAGGCCAGTATCTTCAGCGGCTGCCCTCCCTTGAGTCTCGCCACCGTCTTGGGCAGGAACTGCTCGGCGGGAGTCGGGGACGGTTTC
>CAZYDC010000303.1:0-6562 GCA_964646065.1 uncultured Planctomycetaceae bacterium
TCCGTTGAGGGGCGTGCGGATCTCGTGGCTCATGTTGGCCAGGAAGTCGCTCTTGGCGGCGTTGGCGGCCTTGGCTTCCTCGGCCAATCGCTCGCTCTGGGCGATCGCCTCACGGAGCTTTGCGTTGGCGTCTTCGGCGGCCTGCTGGGCGGCCTTCTGGTCGCTGATGTCGAAGAACGTTTCGAGCAGGCAGGGGCGGCCGTTGACCACGACCGGCATCACGGTCTTGGTGATCGGCACGCGGCGGCCCTCGGCATGGAGCAGCACGCGCTCCGAGCAATCGACCTTCTGGCCGAGGTCCGAAACGGGGCATTTCCCCTGCTCGGCCGGGCAGATGAACTGGTGGCAGACGTGCCCCACAACGTCCGACTTGGGACGCCCCACCAGCTTTTCGGCGGCGTGGTTCATGTCCAGGACCTGGCGCGTTTCCGGATCGATCAGGACGATGCCCGCCCCGACCGTGTCAAAGATTGTCTGGAGGTATTGCCGGCTTTCGTTCATGGCGGCGGTGCGAACGAGAACTTCCTGCTCCAGGTTCCGGTTCAGGTCGGCCAGTGCCTCCCGCGCGCGGCGTTTTTCGGTGATGTCGCGGAAGGTCCAGATGCGGCCGTAGTGGCGGCCGTCGGAACCCACCACGGGAGAGGAATAGCGGTCCAGGATCATGCCGTCCTGAAACTCCAGTTCGTCGCGGCTGACCTGGTCCGGATGAGTGTAGAGGTAACGCACCTGCTCTGTGAATTTCTCCGGGCTCTTGGTCCTGCCGGCGACGTACTGGAGCATGGCGCCGTCGTCGTTGACGTCCACAATGCCGGCGGGAACTTTCATCATTTCGATAAACCGGCGGCTGGTCAGGACCCGCTGCCCACGGTCGTCCACGATGAGAATGCCGTCGATGCACGCCTCCACCTGCGCCTCCAGGAAGGCGGTTTTTTCTCGCAAGGTTTCCTGGGCCTGCTGTCGTTCGGTGATTTCCCGATCCAGGTTCCGTATCTTGGTGCGAATGGCCTGCCCCATCTCGGCGAAACTCCGGGCCAAACTCCCGATTTCGTCTCGCCGGGTCACGTCCACGGTCTGGTCCAGGTCCCCCGCCGCCATGCGCGACGTGGCCAGCGTCAATTGACGAATGGGCTTGGTCGCCACCGAAACCAGGACCGCCAGGACCCCCAGCACGCCCAAGGCCGTCAACCCCATGATGAACAGGAACGTCGCTCGGAACTGGTAGACCGCCTCGTACTTGTCCTGAAGCGGAACGGTGAACGCGACCGTCCATTTCCACGGGGAAAACGTGCGGAACATGCACCACTTGGCCGTGCCTTCATACTCGTACTCGCAACTTCCCGCCTTGGCGGCCATACCACTCTTCACGAAGTTCAGGCCGGTCAACGATTCATCACCCGGCTTCAGGCGAGGGTGCAGGACGACGCGCCCGCGTGAGTCCAGGATGCACAGATACGCGTTCGAGGGAGACCCCGTGTAGAAATGGGCGGCCAGCTCCTGCAGGACGGCCTCCTGGAAGCCCTCGCGATAGGCCTCCTCCATGCCCGTCTTGGCCAGGAGGTCCTGCTTCCGCTGGAGCAAACCGAAAACGGAGTCCAGCCGCTCGGCGAAGAGCTGCTCCCCGTGCTGGTTGGCCTTGGCGGTCATGATGCGGTCGGCGACGAACACCACCGCCGCCGAGGCCAGCACGAAACTGACGCCCACCACCAACAGGAGTTTGGTGCGAACGGAGAATCCTTCGGGTGCCGTTTTCATGCTACTCCTCGCCTATGAGCGTGGACTGCTCGATCAGGTTGACGGGAAACTTGATCCCGAGTTTCTTTGCCAGCGGCATGTTCAGGATCACGCGGGTCTCATGGTTGGCCGCGAGCGGAATGTCCTTGGGCGACTCGCCCGCCAGGACCCGCAAGGCCGTCTTGGCTGTCCATTCGCCCTGCTCGTCGCCCAGCTTGGCCTGACAGATCAGGGAATAGGGCGCGATCCACTCCTCGACGCTTCCGGTAGGAATCCGCGTGTTTTGGAGCACGAACCGGCGGGCTTCGGCCTGCTCGCGCGGCGCCTCGATAAAGGACGGCGGAAGCAGGATCAGCATGTCCACTTTGCCCTGGAGGTCCGCGTACGTCGCCTTCCACTGCTCGAACGTATCGACGAGCACCGCCTGTTCGATCTTCACTCCGGCCGACTTCGCGTAGAATCGGACATCCTTTTCGTTCGTCTCATTCCGGGCGCCCATCAGGCCGACCCGGCTTCCATGAGCGTAGGGGCGCAGGGCGTCCATCAGTTTGGGGATATAGGCGACCTCCAGCATTCCGGTCACGTTGGAGCAGGGCAATCCGTATTCGGAGGCGTCCCAGTTGACCCCGCAGAAAACGAACGGGAGCTTGGCGCCGCGAAAATACGGCACAATGACGTATTTCGCGTAGTTGTCGTCGGAGCCGATCACCAGGTCCGGCTTCCAGCACTCGACGATGCTCTTGACCCTTAACCCCGCCTGCCGCTTGTATTCCTCCGCCCCGTTCCGCTTGGTGTCCATGTAGCACAGACTCAGAGTCACCGGGCTGGCGGAACAGTCCAGTCGGCCGTCGTTGAACCGGTGGATATTCAGCGTGGCAAGAATCCCGTCCAGGATGCTGTCGCTCCAAGGATATCCTTCGTGATAGGAATTCACGAAAAGGACCTTGGGTTTGTTAGTCGCCGGCGCGGGTTCTTTCGAGAAAGCGACGCTGGGCCCAGGCCTGTCCTGGCTGAAATGCGCGGCGACTTCGACCGTCAGGCCCACGGCCAGCGCCATCAACGCGATGCTCAATGTAATCGTTTTACGTTTCATTTTGACCCTTGGCATCTCCTGATGCCTCTGTCCTATATTCAGACCACTGTGGTTTTTCATCGGCGCTACGCGAGGGCCTCTTGAACAACTCCGCCGACCTTCCCCACTTGCGCCTGCTCCATTCCGGCCGGCGCGCTTTGCAGTTTTTGTCGTTTTACTTCGTGTCCTTCGTGCCCTTGTGGTTTATTCTGTCAGGCGTTCCACGAAACCAAAGCCGAAAACGGAAAGGTTCAAACCATGAAAGATGTCGAATGGGCAGTCGCCGGGCAACCCTGGAAGGCCGACGGCATAGGAAATCACCGGGCCGTCATCCAAGTCAACCACGCCGCCGACCTGTGTACCGTGTCGGTTCCCTGGCGCAGGCGAGACCGCGAGCCGGCAAAGATGGGCGTTCGGCTGTTCGAGACGGCCAGCGGCGAAGAGGTGACCAACCTGGCGCCGTTGAAAGTTAGCCGCGAGCTGGGCCTCTACGCCTTCCAGGCCAAGCGCGAAGGACCATATGCCCTGTATTACATGCCCTTCAATACGTCAGCCCCCTCCCACGATCCCAGCACCATAGAGTACCTGTCCGCCGACGTTTCCAACGCCCAGCCCGAATGGTTGGCTCGCAACGCCGCCGCCCTGAAGGCCCTAAAGACAGGCCAGACTGAAGAGGCCGCCGAGGCCCAGGTTCTTCGCATCGAGAGCCGCAGCGAATTTGACCGCTTCGACCCCATGGAAGTTGTCGCCACCGCCGACGAAATGGACCGCCTGCTGACGGCCAACCGAGGGCGGCCGTACCTGCTCTTTCCCGAAGACCGGCGCCGGCCGGTGCGAATGACCGAATACCTCCCGTTGCGATGGATCACCCAAGGCCCCTCCGACAACTTTGCCGGACAGGCGCAACCCAACGAGTACTATGCGTTTCAAATCGCCGTCTACGCCCTGGCGTCCATCGACGAACTGATGGTGCGCGCGGACGATTTCCGCCGCGAGGACGACAAGACCATTCCCGCCTCCGCCGTCACGTGTTTCAACCTCCAAGGCGTCGATTGGCTGGGGCGGCCTTTCACCAAGAAGGTCTCGGTTGAATCGGGCAAGGTGCAGGCGCTGTGGTTCGGCCTGGACCTTCCCGCGGACGCGTCGGGGACCTATCGCGGTTCGATCACCGTCATGCCCGACACGCCCCAGGCCGTTACGGTGAGCGTGTCGATTGAAGTGGCCGGCGCGGCCTTGAAGGATCGCGGCGACTCCGAACTGTGGCGGCATTCGCGCATCCGGTGGCTGAACTCGAAGATCGGGCTCGACGACGAACCCACCGTCCAATATCCCCCGCTGGAAATCCAAGGCCAGACCGTGACCTGCCTGGGCCGGCGGGTCCGCTTCGGCGCGGACGCCCTGCCGCAAAGCATTCAGAGCTTCTTCCCGCCGACGGGAGATCGCGTCGAAAATGAACCCGTGGAGATCCTCCAACAGCCGGCGCAGCTTTGCGCCCGCGTCGCGGGCAAGCCTGTCCGGTGGAAAGACAGCGGCTTCTCCATCGACCCGGTCGGCGGCGGTCGCGTCCGCGTGCAGTCCCAGCGCGAAGCGGGGCCGCTCAGCCTGCACTGCCGGGCGGAAATGGAATTCGACGGACACATCGAATACTACCTGACCCTGACAACCAGGGCCGACGTCGATCTGGACGACGTGCGCCTTACGATCCCGCTTCGCCGGGAAATTGCGACCTACCTGATGGGGTTCGGGTGCAAGGGCGGGTATCGGCCCAAGGAGGTCCGGTATCGCTGGGACATTAATTTCACCAACAACATGGTGTGGATCGGCCAGGCGAACGCCGGGTTGCAGTGCAAGCTCAAACACCCGGAGGATGTCTGGGCGTTGCTCAACTACCGCGACGAATACGGCCTGCCGCAGAACTGGGCCAACGACGGCAAGGGCGGCTGCGATATCACGGAATGTGACGCGGACATCTTGTCCGCGTGTGGCGAGGGCGTCCCGCCCGCGTCTGGACGTAGCATGGGCGTCCCGCCCATGAGTCCCACGGGCGTCTCGCCCGTGGTTTCTTCTTCTTTGCCTTTCTCTTCTTTAACGGAACAACAGCAGCAACAGAAAGAACAAAAGCAACAGCAAAGACACGGGCAAGATGCCCGTGAGACTCATGGGCAAGATGCCCATGCTACGCCACACGCAGCCCGTACGGGCGCGTCACAGGCGTGCGTCCTGATCGACGCGTTCACAGGCCCCCGCCGCCTCAAGGCCGGGCAACCGCTCGTGCTGCGGTTCGCCCTGCTGATCACCCCGACCAAGCCCCTGAACACCGACGCCCACTGGGCGCAGAGATACTATCACGGCTGCGATATGTCGAAGGTGCGTTCCTTCGTTTCGGAGGCCGTCGCGGGCAAGGCCAGCGTCGTGAACGTGCATCACGGAAACATCATGCTGCCGCACATCAACTACCCGTTCCTGCACGTGGACGAACTCAAGCGGTACGTGAAGGACGGCCACGACAAGGGTCTGAAGGTCAAGTTCTACTACACCATCCGCGAGCTGAGCAACTTCACCGCCGAAATCTGGATGCTGCGGAGCCTGGGCGACGAGATCTACCAGCGAGGCACCGGCCACCCCAGGCTGGCCGACCCACCCGGGGTCAAGACGGTCCATGTCGGCATGGGCACCGGGCACGCATGGCTGTGCGAGCATCTGGTGGAAGGCTACTCGCCCGCCTGGCACCAGGCGCTGACCGACGGCCAGGTCGATGCCGCCGTCATCACGGCCGGGCTTTCGCGATGGCACAACTACTACCTGGAGGGGCTGCGGTGGCTGGTCCAGGAGGTCGGCATCGACGGCATCTACCTGGACGGCATCGGGTACGACCGCGAGATCATGAAGCGCGTGCGGAAGGTCCTGGACCGGGCCAAGAGCGGCTGCCTGATCGATTTCCATGCCGGTAACAACTTCTCGTTCTGGGTGGGAATGAACAACGCCGCCAACCAGAACATGGAGCACTTTCCGTTCCTGGACAGCCTGTGGTTCGGCGAGTTTTTCAACTACGACGACCCGCCGGAATACTGGCTGGTGGAGATGTCGGGGATCCCGATGGGGCTGATGAACGAAATGCTCGAGGGCGGCGGAAATCCCTGGCGAGGCATGACGATGGGCATGAGCACGCGCCTGGGCTATATCAAGAGCGACCCCCGGGCCATGTGGAAATTCTGGGACGAGTTCGGCATCGCGGGCAGCCAAATGATCGGGTTCTGGCTGGACGCGCGCCCGGTCAAGACCGACCACCCCAAGGTCATGGCCACCGCGTACGTCAAGCAAGGCCGCACGATCGTTTCCCTGGCAAGCTGGGACCTGACCGACGCGACCTGCCGCCTGAAGATCGACTGGAAGTCGCTAGGCCTGGACCCGAATAAGGCCCGCATCCATGCACCCAAAATCGAAGGGTTCCAGGAAACCTTCGATGTCAAACCGGACGACGCTCTGCTCGTGCCTCAGGGAAAGGGCTTCCTGCTGGTGCTTGAATAATTTTGTGACGCCCTCTTGTGGCACCCCCAAGTCCGCTTGGGGGTGTCTTGTCGTCGGACTGAAGAGACTACCTCAGAACGCGTCCCACAGGCAAAACGCCCGTGCTGCGTTCTGAGATAGTTTCACGTTGCGATCTTCAATCTTGTCATTTCTTCAGCCCGCAGGAAAGTCCGATCAGGCCGGGGATGCCTTCATTCTCGCCCTTGACCTCGAGCTCGACCATCTCCCGGT
>CAZYDC010000304.1:0-6562 GCA_964646065.1 uncultured Planctomycetaceae bacterium
AGCCTCGAACCACAAAAGCCCCGCCCCCCCGGCCGCGAACCGCTCATACCGCCGAACCGTCAACTCCCCCGGCGCCCCATCCGCGCCGGCGTCGCAACCCTCCATCGGATGAATCGCCAAACTGTTGGGCGTAACCAGGGCCCCCACCGTAACCGGCCGCGCGAGTATGGAAACATCCCCGTTCGTAGTGGCCCCGTAAGGGGCTTCTTCGCTCGTAGTGGCCTCGTGAGAGGCTTCTTGAAAATCGGGGACTGAGACCGATTCCGTCTGCGGAATCGGTGTCTGTCCCCGATTTTCCGCGTGGAGCACCGGTATCTCCACCCCCAACCTGCGCGCAAGCTCCTCCAGATCCTTCAGCGTGCGAAGGTCCACCTGGTCCAGTTTTCCATCCTCGGAATTCCGTGAATTCATCGCGAAATCATATCAGAAATCCGGTCCAGAGAGAAGGTTGAAAGGGCCTTTGCGGGCGTGTGGGCGAATTGGAAAAACGGGGCAACACTGATCCTGCAGACGGGATCGGTCTGGAGTCCACTTTTTTCAGGATGCCCTCACGGCCACACTACAAACTCAAAGCCTCACAGCCATCGGCGCACGCGGTCCCTGTAGCTCACCCACTCCAGGCCGAATTCCCGTTCAAGTTGTTTTTCCTCTCGGCGGATCATTCGGTCCACAACGAGGATGTTGATCGCGGTAAGAAAAATTCCACTTGGCGAGCCCAGGAACAACACGGCCCCCAGGAAGATGAACACGTTTCCGCCCAGGTACAGCGGGTTCCTTGAGAATCGATACGGACCTGAAGTAATAAGACTCTTCTGTGGCACAAGCGATACCACCTTCATGCGCCTCTGGTAGAAGTGGAAAGTCGCCCATATCCGCAGGAGCAAGCCGACGGCCAAGAGCACGCCGGCCGCGATGTCCACGAGGTTGGAATGAAAACTGGCTATGCCCAGGAGCCAATCCAGCCCTCGGCCCAGAAACGCGAAACCGAATCCGACGGCCAGCGCACCTATGTTATGGAGAAGGCTTTTGAGAAGGCTCATAAACCATGCTGTGCGCTCGTTGCGAATATATGCTCCCTAAACTGACGTTTCCTGGATAATGGTTCGCCGCCGGCCGCCGCCGGCGATGTTCACGATTCTACCGAGGACAGACGTTTTGACAAGACAATCCGCGCACTGGGTTAGCGGACGACGATGCCTTGGGCGATTCGTTTGAGGTCGCCCAGCGCGCGATCGAGCTTTAGGAGGGTTTCCTGCCGGGGAATGTGCTTGCCCGACTCGATGCGGCTGATCGTCTCGATGCGGACGCCGGAGCGGCGCGCCAGTTCGGTCTGCGTCCATCCGTGGCGGATGCGGTCGGTTACAAGATCGCGGGCGATGGAAACGTCAATCGCCGCGCGGGCGGGGACATTTCCGCGGGCGTCGCGGCGCGGGCGTGCGGGAAGCATCCCGGCCTTTTCGATCAGACGATCAAAGTCCTTGCGGGAAAGAACAACCAGCTCGTCGTTGGCGATGGAAATAGTTTGAAGGTTCATGATTCAATCCTCGTACACGTCTTTGCGGTGCTCGATGGTATTGTATCAATAGTGTCAAGACTATCAAGATCGAAAAAACGGGGACAGACACCGATTCCGCGGACGGAATCGGTCTCAGTCCCCGTTTTTCTGGTGGGCGACGATGTCTTGGGCGATTCGTTTTAGGTCAGGTAGCGCTCGGCGTAGGAACATCTTGTAGCCTTCGCAGAAGTGGTTCGTTCGCGCGGGGTCCGGAACACAGCCGGGGGCGGCTGTGCCACACAAAGAATCCGGTGAATCGAAGAAGCCCCTTACGGGGCCACTACAAACGGAAGAGCCAACGGGGACACTACCAACGTGGTGCTTGGGACAGCCGGCGTTGCAGTAGACCAGGAACTCGCAATCGCGGCAGGCGTCGGGGAGCGAGGTCTTCAGGGCGGCGAAACGGTCGAGGATCGGGCTTTGCACAAGCTCGGCCAGCGGGGTCTGCGTGATGTTGCCGAGTCGCCACGGGGCCGCGACGAAATGGTCGCAGGCGTAGAGGTCGCCGTTCCACTCTAGCACGAAGGCGTTGGCGCATCTGGTCGCGTGGCAGCACATCGCGGCCTGGCCGTGGACCAGCACGTGCAACACGTTGTCGATGAAGCGCTCGGACACGCGGCCGACGTCGCGGCTGAGCCACTGCTCGAAGACCTCCAGCATGAACCGCCCCCACCGCGAACCGTTACAGGAAAAGTCGGCGATGGCGCCGCCGACGGTGCGCTCCAGGATCGGGATGAATTGCAGGTATCGCAGGCCGCGATTGACGAAGTAGCGGTACAGGTCGCCGCCTTGCGAAACGTTCGCGGAATTCAGCGTCGCCAGGACGTTGACCTCCGCGCGGTGCTTCCGCAACCGCTCCAGACCGGCCCAGGCCAGGTGCCACGTGCCCTGCCCGGCCTTGTCGCGGCGGAACAGATCGTGCGGCCTCGCCGGGCCGTCGATGCTCACGCCCACCAAAACGCCGCCGGCCGCGAGGAATTCGCACCACGCGTCGTCCAACAGCGTGGCGTTGGTCTGCAAACCGTTGACGACGGTCTGCTCGGGCCGGCGATACTGCTCTTGAAGCGCCATCGCCCGGCGGTAGAAATCCAGGCCGGCCAGCGTCGGTTCGCCGCCCTGCCAACTGAACTGGCAATGAACCGGCATGGCCTGGAGGTATTGCCGAGTGAAGCCCTCCAGCACGGCCTCGGTCATGATCGGGCCAAGCGCGTGCGGGTAGAGTTCACGAGGTTTGGACTTGTAGTAACAGTACGTGCAGTCAAGATTGCACAGCCCGCCAACGGGCTTGACCATGATGTTGAAAGGAAACATAGTCCACGTCAGGCAAACGCGACGCGCGGGCTTGCCTTTCCTTCCTTCTGCATCGTGGCCTGGGCGAACTTGAGCAGCAGCTCGGCCCGCAGCGAGCGATGGTCCGGCCTGTCCCACAAGTTCACGTACTGGTCGGGGTCGGCGATGAGGTCGTACAGTTCGCCCTGGTCGCTGTCGCGGTAGACGATGAGCTTGTGGCGATCGGTGATGAAAGTCTGCTGATAGATCGTGTGCTCGGTGGGCCGGCACTCGACCAGGGTCCAGTCCTGCACGCTTTGCCGGCGGCCTGTGAGGATCGGCGTCAGGTCCGTGCCCTGCATTCCCACGGCGGGCTCGACGCCGGCGGCGCCGAGGAACGTTCGCGGCAGGTCCACCAGGTTGACCAGCGCCTGCGTGGTGCCGACGGGCTGCACAAGCCCCGGACCCCAGGCCAGCATCGGGACACGCTGGCAGTCCTCGTAAGCGGTCAGTCCCTTGCCCCAAAAACCGTGATGCCCGTGGATGTCGCCGTGGTCGCTGGTGAAAACCACCAGCGTGTTGTCGGCCTGGCCGGTCTCCTCCAGCGCCCGCAGGATCGCGCCGAGGCGGTCGTCGAGGAAGGCCATCATGCCCAGCGTCGCCTGGAGAACCGTCTTGGCCTCGCGGTCCCACCGCTCCAGGTGGAACGTGCAGGGCACGCCGTTGCCGTCGTCCAGGGCCGCCCAGCCGTCGCCGAGTTCCTTCGTGGCGGCGGCCTTGTAGAACGCGGGTTTGTCGTCGAACTCGCCGGGGCGCGGGCCCTCGAACGGTTTGAGCTTCTCGGTGCGAACGCGCGAGAACCAAGGCTCCGGGCAGACGAACGGGGCGTGCGGGTCCTGGAAGCTGGCCCAGCAGAACCACGGCTTCTCGCCGCTCTGGCCGCGAATGTAATGTTCGGTCAGCCCGCCCACCCAGGAGGTGTCGTGCAGTTCAGCCGGGATATTCCAGGGCCCAGCCTGCCAGTGATCATAGTCGTCCGCCCAGCCGTCGTTCTTTTTTACGCCCGGCCGGGGGGCGTTGGGAAACCACTGGGAATAGTCGGCGCCGTGGTCCTCCAGGAACACGCGGTAGTGCATGTCAGGATTGGCCTCGATGGTGTGGCCGGTGGAAACCTGCACGTGCTGGAAACCCACGTACGGCCCGGCGAAATCGCGGAAGAATTCCGGCGGCGGATTGGGCCTGCCCGCCACGTGCGAGGCCTCGTCGGCCCGCCGCACGAAGTGCGTTTTGCCGAAGATGGCCGTGTCGTAACCGGCCGCGCCCAGAAGGTCCGCGACGGTCGGTCGCGGAAACGGGTTCGCCGTCACGCCGATGGAGTACGCGCCATGAGAAGATGGATATCGCCCGGTAAGCAGCGACACTCGCGCCGGAGTGCAGATCGGACCGGGGCAATACGCCCGGTCAAAATGCACGCCCTCGCGGGCCATGCGATCCAGGTTCGGCGTGTCGATGGCGTCCAGGCCCTTGACGCCCAGATGGTCGAAACGCTGCTCATCGGTGGTAATCAGCAGAATGTTTGGACGAGTCGGCAAAGCGTTCTCCTTTTGCGAAACGGTCACTCGCCTTTTTCTTTACCGCAGCACTTCTTGAACTTCTTTCCGCTGCCGCAGGGGCAGGGATCGTTCCGGCCGGTCTCTTTCTTGTCCTTATGGATCGGCTCGACTTTGGGCGTGTCCTTGATGAGCTTCTCCTCGGCCTCGATTTCCTCGGGCGTGCGAGTCTTGCGCGCCAAGTCCGCGAGCTTTTCGTGCTTGCGCTTGAATTCAAAACGGTCGCCAATTAAATCTTTCGACATATCGATCTCACTTTCCAATGTTGCTGTTTACGTCATACTACACGATTGTAGGCTGGTCGAGAAATACCGTCTGGACGTCGAACTCCCGCCGGAGTTGCCGCCCCACTTCCTGCACGCCAAGTTGTTCGGACCAATAGTGGCCGAGATAAATGACGTTCAGGCCCGCCTCCATCGCCGCGTGATGGTTCCAATGCTCCGGTTCGCCGGTGATGTAACAGTCGGCCTGCTTGTCGGCCGCCTCGCGCAGCAGGCAGGCGCCGCCGCCTGAGCAAAGCGCAATGCGGCGATTGAGCTTCTTGCCGAAAGGCAGGACCAGCGGCTTGCCGCCCAGCCGCTTTTGCATCGCGGCGGCCAGGTCCTGGGTGCTTCTCGCGCGGGGCAGTGTGCCCTCCAAGCCCACGTTGATGCCGTGGTACAGGCCGAACGGTTTGCGGTCCGTTAGTTCGAGCGTCTTGAAGAGCATCGCGTTGTTGCCGAGTTCCGGGTGAATATCCAGCGGCAAGTGCGCCCCGTAAAGGTTCAGGTTGTGCGACAGCAGGAATTTCACGTGCCGGCCTGAGTAGCCGCTGACGCTCTTGATGCCCTCCCAAATCAGCCCGTGATGGACCAGCAGCATTTGGCAGCGACCCGCGACCGCCTTCTTGTAGCTTGCCAGGCACGCGTCCACAGCCAGGCCCACCCGCCGAACCTGTGCGGCCCCTTCGACCTGCAAACCGTTGCGCGAAGCGTCTTCGATCTCCGACACGCGAAGCAGGTCGTTGAGGTAAGTTACGATCTTGGTGCGGCTGGGCATAAAAAAACCTTTTTGCTCGACAAGTGCGAAACAGCGAGCGACTCGCCGAGGTTGTCTTTGCACTGGACTCCCTTTTCGCCTCTTCTCTGTTCGCTTTTCGCCACTCGCTTCCTACGTTTCTTTTCCGTGACACTGTTTGTATTTTTTCCCGCTGCCGCACGGACAGGGCTCGTTGCGTCCGACCCTGGCCACGGTGCGCCGGATGGTCTCGATCTTCTGCGGGGCCGCGGCCTGGCGAGTCTGGTCCATGCTCTGGGCCAGGTGGTCGTACCCGCTGAGCTGCTCATGCACCAGCGAGGAAATCTGGTAGACGTTGGACATCTGCGTTCCAGCCCGCAGCCGCACCTTGAAGATCATGTCCGTGACCTTCTCGCGGATGCCGCCAAGCATTTCCTGGAACATGGCCGAGCCTTCCACCTTGAACGCGACGCGCGGGTCGCGCTCGGCAAAGCCGCGCAGCCCGATGCCGCTCTTGAGATGGTCCATCGCCAGCAGGTGGTCCTTCCACGAACTGTCGTAAATCTGGAGAAGCACGAACCGCTCCAGTTCGGTCATCTCGCGGCGGAGGAACTGCCGGCCCGCGTGAACCAGCGAACCGACGATGTCGCCGTCAAACTGGGTTTCCTGGATCTCCGTGTCAAACCGCTTGCGGGCGAACTCGATGGCCGCCTGCTCCGTCGGGGCCGAGCCCAGCGCCTCGTGAATCGCCTTCTGGAGCAGGTCGCCGCTCAACCATGTTTCGCTCAACACCACCAGCCGCTGCGCGATTTCCGGAATCTTCTTCTCGCGGAAATCCTCGAGGGTCAGCCCGTGCTCGTACTTGCGATTGGCCCAGTCCACCAGGGCCGTCAGCGCATACACGTTGTCCGTGCCGGTCGCGCCCACGGTCATGTCGATGGCGTACTCGACGGGGTACTCGATCTCGCGCCGCTTGTAGGCCGCCTCGATCCTGGCCATCAACGCCTTGCCGGCGGACTCCCGCGTGACCTGTCCGTCCTCGGTCATCTCCTCTGCCGTCAGGGTGATGCCGAACTTGCTGCTCGCCCAGCGAAGCACCGCATCGACGGCGACGCCGGGCTCCAGGTACGGC